>NZ_JBGCUM010000031.1:0-69731 GCF_054177665.1 Roseateles sp. P5_E8
GGGCGGTGACGGCCTGACGCTGCGCGTCCAGCCGCGCCTGTTCGCGAGGCAGCCAAGCGGCACCGACGACGGCCGCCAGCGTCAGCAGGGCCGCCACCGCGGCGGGCCAGCCGAGGCGGCGGGCTTGGATGATCCAGCGCCTCATCGTGCGGCTCCCATGCGGCGCACCACCTCGAAGCGCAGCCGGCCCGCGTCGGCCGGCGGCTCGGGGCGCTGCAGGCGCGTCAGCACCACCTCCTCGCCCGGCGCGGCATGCATGGCCAGGCGGTCGACGAGGCGGGTGACCGCGTCGGCGTCGCCTGCGTCGCCTTCCAGGCGCAGGGCCTGGCGATCCAGATCCATGGCCGCGAGCTGCAGGCCGGGTGGCAGGGCGCGTTCGACGTCGCTCCACAGCGCGGACCAGTCGGTGTCGAGCTGCCGGGCTGCGGCCCAGGCGCGGCCGCGGGCGGCGGGGTTGGGCGGCCTGGCCTTGGTGACAGCGGCGGGGCGGGCGATGCGGTCGAGCACGGCGGCTTGCTCGGCCAGGCGCTGGGCTTCCTCGTGCTGACTCCTCGCCTGGAGGGCGACGAGCACGCAGGCCGCGGCAGCCGTGGCCGCCCAGACCCATATCAGCGACCTGGCGCGCGAGGGTTGGGCGATGAAGTCGGGCTCGGCCTCGCCACCGGGCGCAGCGAGCAGGTCCTTCGCATGCACGACGTGTGCGCCGTGCAGCTCGCGCAGCAGTTCGTCGTCGACATGGCGCTCCTGCAGCTCGACGAGGCGGCCGTCGCGCCGGCGCAGCCAGGTCAGCAGACCGCCGTCGATGACAGCCCAGTCGCCGTCCTTGGCGGGGGCCGCAGCCCAGCTCGGCCGCAGCGAGACGATGCGCACGCGGTGCGTGGCGGCCGTCGTGTGCAGCGCGGCCAGGTCGCCGTCGGCCCAGGCGCAGGCGCCGCGCGGCCAGGCCGTCAGCAACCACTGCTGCGCCGCCGGGCCGAAGTAATGCGTGAACTGCAACCGCGCATAGCCGAGCAGGGCGGTCTCGTCGGCCACGGGCAGGTCCTCGGGCACGAGCAGGCTGTGCATGCGGTCAGGCCCGGCCAGCAGCGCCACGCGCGCGCCGGCATGTGCCGCGCACCAGTCGGAGAAGGCGGGCCAGGTCTTGCCTTGCGCGTCGACCGCCGTCCCGTCGGCCGTGAGCAGCAGCCGGTCAGTCCGCGAGCGTGACACGTTCGAGCTCCTCCAGCGTCGAGTCGCCGCGCAGCACCAGCGCCACGGCCGCGTCGCGCAGCGAGCGCATGCCGCGACCACGCGCCATCTCCTTGATACGGCCCAGTGGCGCGCGGCTGGCGATCAGGTCGCGCAGCTCGTCGTCCAGCCACAGCAACTCGCTCACCGCGCGGCGGCCCTTGTAGCCGGTGCCGCGGCAGTGCGTGCAACCCTTGCCGTGCAGCAGCTGGGCGTTCTCGGGCAGGCCGTGGTCGCGCAGTTGTTCGGGCGTGGTTGTCAGCGGTTGCCGGCAGTGCGTGCAGTTGATGCGCATCAACCGCTGCGCGAGCACACCGTTCAACGCGGAGACGACGTTGTAGAGGTCCAGCCCCATGTGCATGAAGCGCCCCACCACGTCAAAGGCGTTGTTGGCGTGCACGGTGCTGAAGACGAGGTGGCCGGTGAGGGCCGCCTGCACGGCGATCTGCGCCGTCTCGGCGTCGCGGATCTCGCCCACCATGACGCGGTCCGGGTCGTGGCGCAGCACCGAGCGCAGGCCGCGCGCGAACGTCAGCCCTTTCTTCTCGTTGACGGGGATCTGCACGACGCCGGGCAGCTGGTACTCCACCGGGTCCTCGATCGTGATGATCTTGTCGCGCCCCGTGTTGACCTCGCTGATCGCTGCGTAGAGCGTCGTCGTCTTGCCCGAGCCGGTCGGGCCGGTCACGAGCAGCATGCCGTGGGGCTGGCGGGCCAGCGCGCGGATCTGTGCACGCGCCTCGGGCTCGAAACCCAGCGCATCCAGCGTCAGCGCACCTTGCGCCTCGACCTGGGCGCGGTCCAGCACGCGGATGACGGCGTCCTCGCCGAACACGCTGGGCATGATGGACAGGCGAAAGTCCACCTCGCGGCCCTGCATGCGCAGCTTGAAGCGGCCGTCCTGCGGCAGCCGGCGCTCGCCGATGTCCAGCTCGGCCATGACCTTCAGGCGCGACACCAACTGCTCGGCGGCCTGCACGCCGTCGATCTGCTTCACGTCCAGCATGACGCCGTCGATCCGGCTGCGTATCCGCATGCCGCGCAGCTGGCACTCGAAGTGGATGTCGCTGGCGCCGTCCTGCAGCGCGTCGTACAGCGTCGCGTCGAGCAGGCGCACGACGGGGCTGGCCTGCTCGGCGAGGTTCAGCGCCGACAGCTCCTGCGCGGCCTCGGCATGCACGCCGTCGCCAAAGCTCTCGGCCATGGAGCCGAGCGCCCGGTAGTCGGCCTCGCCTGCCTCCAGCAGCGCATCCACCTCGGCCGCTTCGCACGGCCACCACAGCACCGGCTTCTTGAGCCGCGACTCGATGCGCAGGCGCAGCAGTGGCTCCAGCGGGCGGTCGGCCAGCAGCGCCAGGCGGCCTCTTGCGGATGTGGCCATTACGGCGCGCCAGCGCTGGGCATCGGCGTGGGGCCAGGGCTCGAACGTCAGCGTCCACGGCGCGTCGGACGCGGGCAGGCGTTCCAGCACGTCGGGCGAGATGTCGACGTGGGCGTTCATTGCACCTGGTCCACCAGTTGAAAGATCGGCAGGTACATCAGCACGACGACCGTGCCGATGACCAGACCCATGATCAGCATCAGCGCCGGGTTGACGAGGCGGGTGACAAGGTCGGACAGGCGGCTCAGCTCCTCGTCGTAGAACCCCGCTGCCTGCGCGAGCATCGCGCCCAACTCCCCGCTGTGCTCACCCACGCGCAGCATTCGCAGCGACACCGGTGTGGTCAGGCCCTCGCGTTGCAACGAGCCCGACAAGCGCCCGCCCACTTTCACGGACTCTGTCGCCCGGTCCAGCGCCGCCCGCAGATGCGCAGCGGCCACGCCGCGCGCGTTGACCAAAGCAGGCACCACCGGCACGCCCGCCAGCAGCAGCATGGCCAGGCAGCGGTACAGCTGCGCCAGCGCCAGCAGATGCAGCTTCGGTCCGACCAGCGGCAGCTTCCACAGCCGCGCCTGCACCGCCTCGCGCAGGCCACGCTGCCAGGCCAGCACGGGCAGGGCGATGAGGCCAGCCGCGATCAGCAGCAGCGCCATCGGGTGCGCACCGCTGAAGGCGCCGACAGCAATCAGGAGGCGTGACGCCAGCGGCAGGTTGCCGCCCACGCCATCCAGCAGGCCCGCGAAGCGAGGCACGACGAACACCAGCAGGAACAGCACGACCGCCGTGCCCGCGGTGATCAGCATGGCCGGGTAGATGGCCGCGGCCACCAGCTTGCCGCGCAGCTGCTCCACCCAGGCCAGATAGCTGGCCTGCTCGAACAAGGCCTGCTCGACCTGGCCGCTGCGCTCGCTGGCTTCGACCACCGCAACGAAGAGCCCATCAAATGCCTGCGGCTGTGACGCCAGCGCGGCAGAGAAGGATTCGCCCCGCTGGATGCGCTCGACGACGCCGGCCAGCGCGGCGCTGACGGCCGGCGGGTTGTCCTGCGACTGCAGCGTCTGCAGCGCCTCCAGCAGCGGGATGCCGGCGCGCAGCAGCACGGCGAGCTGCTGCGCAAACTGCCGGCGCGGAAAGCGGCCGCTGCGGGCCTTCGGCAAGACCTGGCCCGCGACCGGTTGCACCGCCAGCAGCGAAGCCGGCGACAGGCCCAGCACGGCCGCCACGCCGCTCGCGTCCGCCGCCTGCACGCGCGCCTGCACCGGCTGGCGCCGGGCATCGAGGTAGCGGACGTCGAACTCGGCCATGGCAGCGGTTACCAGGACGTGAGGTCCGCGTCTTCACCCTCGCCACCCGGGCGGCCATCCTTGCCGAAGCTCAGCAGGTCGTACTCGCCGTGCTCGCCCGGCGAGCGGTATTGGTAGTCGTTGCCCCAGGGGTCTTTCGGCAGCGCCTTGGCCAGATACGGCCCGGCCCACTTGGGCTCGTCGGCCGGCTTGGCCACCAGCACGGCCAGGCCCTGCTCGGTGCTCGGGTAGCGGCCCACGTCCAGGCGGTACTGATCCAGCGATTTCTGCAGCGCATCGATCTGCGCCTTGGTCGCCTTGACCTCGCTCTTGCCGATCTGGCCAAAGAACTTCGGCCCGACATAGCCCGCCAGCAGGCCGATGATGACCATGACGACGAGCAGTTCCAGCAGCGTGAAGCCGCGGTGGTGATGAAGGCGAGGTGAGGAGGTCATGGTCCGAACGGGTCAGGGCGGCGCAGCTTAGGAAGCCGCAGTGACCGCGTCATGAATGACGAATGAATGACGGTGTCCGTAGTCCTTTGGGCTCATGTCATGGCCCCTTCACCGCAGCTCCCTATGGTTGCGGCGCGATGAAGACCCTGCCTGCACTCACCCCCCCGCCCCGCCCCGCCTCGCGGGCCTTTCGTTTCAACCAGTTCGTGGCCGCCGCGACGGTGGCCGGCGTCGCCGTCACGGCCGTGGGCCTGGCCACGCGGCTGGAGCCAGCGATGGCCTCCTCCGCTGCAACGACGACGCTGATCGTCAAGCTCGCCGACGCAAGCCGCGACAGCGCCGCGCAGCAAACCGAGCTCGGCCGCGTGCTGGCCGATGCCGGCCTGCCGCTAACAGCCGACAGGCCTCTGGGCTCGGGCTGGTGGCGCCTGCAGGCGCMGACCGACACCAAGGGCCACGCCGCCTGGCTGGCCACACTGCGTGCCGACCGCCGCCTGGCACACGCGATGAAGGACCTGCGCGAGCAGCGCGCAGCCGTGCCCACCGACACGCTGTTCCGTGCCACCGACCCCGCGAATGCCCAGTGGTGGCTGGACGACCAGAGCGACACGACCAACGCCGGTGCCGCCAACTTCAGCAAGGCCTGGGACACGACCAAGGGCTCGGCCGCGCCTGTCGTCGCCGTGCTGGACTCGGGCATCACCTCGCATGCCGACCTCAACGCCAACCTGCTGACGGGCTACAACTTCGTCAGCAAACCCGAGTACGCCAACAACGGCGGCACAGGTCGCAGCGCCGGCGCCAACGACCCGGGCGATGCGCTGACCCAGGCTGAACTCAACGGCAACACGGCTTTGTGGGACGGCTGCATCGTCAACCCGAAAAGCAGCTGGCACGGTAGCTTGGTGGCCGGCCAATTGGGTGCCGTGACGAACAACGCCGCCGGCGTGGCGGGCATCAACTGGAACGCGCGCATCCTGCCGGTGCGGGTGTCGGGCAAGTGCGGCGCTTCGGTCGCCGACATGGTGGACGGCATGCGCTGGGCGGCTGGCCTGTCGGTGGCCGGCGCGCCGGCCAACCCGACGCCGGCCAAGGTCCTCGTCATCGGCTTTGCCGGCGTGACGGGCGCGTCCTGCAGCGTCAGCGATGCGGACCTCAACATCGCCGCCGCGGCCAGGCTGTATGCCGACGCCATCACCGAGCTGCGCAACCTCGGCGTGCTGGTCGTTGCGGCGGCGGGCAACCAGCGCGGCGGCGTGGGCCGCCCAGGCAACTGCGCGGGTGTCTTTGCCGTGGCGGCCTCCAACCGCCAGGGCTTCAAGGCGATCTACTCGAACTTCGGCACCGAGGTGCAGCTCGCCGTGCCGGGCGGTGACGCCAACAACGGCGGCACCTGCGACACCGATCTGGCCGACACCGGCATCGTCTCGACGACAAACACCGGTACCACAGGGCCGTCGGCCGCCGGCTATGGCGCCGTCAGCGGCACCAGCTTTGCTGCGCCCCAGGTGGCCGGCGCAGCCGCGCTGATGTGGGCTGCCAACCCGGCGCTGACCTTGGCCCAGGTCGAGGCCGGCCTGAAGGCCAGTGCGCGGCCGCATGTGACGGCGTACGCACTGGGCTATTGCACCTCGCTGAACAAAAACCGCTGCACCCTGAACGGCGCGACCGGCGGCTTCGGTCTGCTGGACGCGGCCGAGGCTGTGAAGTACGCGCTGACGCCTGCGGGCTACACCGCGCCGACACGCAGCTCGCTGGGCCTGCAGAGCACGGCGCTGAGCCGCTGCGGCACGCTGCAGGGCAGCACGGCGATCCCGGTGCCGGCACCCTCACCGGCGCCGACGCCGAGCCCAACGCCCGCCCCAGCCCCTACCCCCAGTCCGGCCCCAGGGCCTGCTCCGGCAGCGTCCGGCGGCGGCGGAACATCGTCGCCGGTCTGGTTGATTGGCCTGGTAGGTGCGGCAGCTGGTCTGCGGCGGCGAGACAAAAATCTAGGGACGCGCTGATTGATGGCCAAGTTGCGTGCTCAGGGACCGGCCGGCGCACGGCACGCGGCGATGCGACTTGGATTCGATGCTGATCAGCGGCCGCGCGTCTGTCTTTTGGACCGTTTGCGGCGCCGTCGGGCCGCTCAAGACGCACCTCGGGCATGTAGGTCAAGGGGACCTGGCAGCGTGTTGGCGTCGAACCGAAAACTGACCAGGCGGGGATGCAGGCGATTTCTTGGACTACCTGGAGGTAGTTGATGTATTCATACGAAGACCGGCTTCGAGCCGTGCAGCTGTACATCAAGCTGGGCAAGCACATTGGCTCGACCATCCGGCAACTGGGCTATCCGACGAAGAACGCGCTCAAGACCTGGTACCGCGAGTACGAGCAGCGACACGACCTTCCCGCCGGCTACGCACGGCGGCCGAAGTTTTCCCAGGCTCAGAAGGAACGGGCCGTCGAGCACTACCTCGAGCAGGCCGCTGCATCGCGTCGACGATCAGGCCACCGGGCTATCCCTCGAAGTCATTTCTGTCAGCGTGGGTGCCTTCTGCGGCCGCTGCAACGTGGAACAACAGGTTTGCGGCACACCGGCTGCTTCAACTTTGAGTTGGTCCCAGACGGTCGTGGAATGCAGTAGCGGTCGCTCGGTAGGACCGGGGTAAGCGGCCAGGAAAGGTATGTTGATATTGGACCGCATCAGCGACCGCAGTCAGCCTTCCGAGGTTCGATGAGTTTCCGCTATGGGCACAACGCTGCCATTTGCGGCGCTGCATCGAACCAGGGACGGTGGCCAGGGGCTTCGACCGGCCTTGGTACCCGGAAGCAGCCGTTGTAGGCGGCCGACCCGCTCTCGGTAAGAAGCGGCCGCCGGCCGGGTTCTCAAATTTCCGTCTGCTCGGAAATCTGAGGGAGCCTACGGCGGCCGCCCCTTCCCAAGGTAGGCGGCTATCTGCCCGCAGCGGCCGCATCTCGGAATAGGGCCCGGTGAGAGGTTCCGGCCAGAAGCGGCACCGACATCCGCGGCTCCTGACGGTTGACGTTCGAGAGGCTGGCCAACATCTCTTGCTTGTGCTTTCAGCCCAATCCACCGACCGCAAAGCCTCGATCCGCGTCCCAAAGGGCGCCTGACGCCACAAACGTTGAGATCTGAGCCTCGGACAGAATGGACCGCATGCCAGCCAGAAGCGCCTCACGAATTCGACGTTCAGGTGAGTGCAAGTCGAGCCCTTCGTCGTTCCTGGCGCGATCTGCGCAACCTACCAACTGCAGCGCCAGACGGCCGTCACCTCGTTTCAATGCCAGCAAGGCTAGCGGCATCAGCATGCCGTTGGCCGAACCCAGGCAGCGCACCAGCAGATCGCGCCCCTGGCGGATTGCGGCTTCTGCCTCTGCCAGGTTGCCTCGCTCGAGCAAGGCCGGCACCATGTGCTGAAACGCGTTGAAGGCTTCTTCTGGGCGACGCAACTCGGTCGCCACAACAATGGCCCGCCGGCAAGACTTGATGGCATCGTCTACAAGACCCAGGGCAAACTCGGTATCGGCCAGATTGCCCAGCGCAGCGATCTCCCCCACACCGCCTGCCTGGTGCGCCAGCGCCACGCTGCGCAGGCCCGCTTCACGGCAAGCCTCATCGCGTCCCGCCTGGTCGTGACACCACTCCAAGGCGGCCTGTCGCCGGCGTCGCAATACGGGCGACCAATCCGGCGCCTCCAACTGCTCGGCTTCATGCAGCAGCGCAATCGACTCGTCGTCGCCGACCACCGCGCGCGGCGCACCACCGAGCGCGCACAGAGCGCGGTACAGGCCCACCCGGTCGCCGACCTCGCGGAACCCCTTCAGCGCCAGCGGCGCATCGATGGCCCACTCGGCCGCCGGGCGCAAGCGCGTTCTGGCCAGCAGCTGATGTGCCAGGCGCAGGCGCGCGGCGAGCGCGACGGGCACATCGTCACCCAGGCATCCGCGCGCCAGTCTGCAAAATCGCAAGCCTTCGCCGAACGAATCCACTTCGCTCCACAGCCAATCCCCATAGGCAGCCAACGTGATCGCCAGAAGCCGGACGACGTGCGGCTCCACCGTGGCAGTAGCGGACGGATGGGCGATGAGGTCGGCCAGCCACCGCATGGCCGCGCGCAGGTTGTCCAACTCGGCGGCCATCCGGGCCACCACGACATCGAAACGCCTTTCGTGGACCACCAGATCGTCATACGAGTGCAAAAGCTCGCCCAGGGCCTTCGCATGGCGAAGACGCAGAGCGTCGAGCTCGTCGGCCTGTTCTAGCTGCGCCAGCGCGAACACCCGCGCCGGTTCGAGCAACCTGTAACGGGGATGGCGCGGGTCGTGCCCCGTTTCGGTCATCACGAGCGACTTGTCGATCAGTGCGCCGAGGTAGTCCAGCACCGACTCGGGCGTGAGGTCGGCGTCGACCAGTACGCGATGGGCCAGGTCCAGCGAAAAGCCGCCTGAAAACACACCCAGGCGGCGCCAGACGATCTGCTCGTCCCGGCTCAACAGCGCGTGGCTCCACGTGAGGGCCGCACGAATCGTCTGCTGGCGCGGCGGGCCGCGACCACGTTGAGCGCCCAGAGCGCCCAGGCGTTCGTCCAGGCGCTGCTGGAGGCCGTACACGCCAAGCAAAGGCAGGCGCGCTGCCGCCAGTTCAATGGCCAGAGGCAGCCCGTCGACGCGCCGGCAGATGTCAACAACGGCTGGGAGCACATCTGGCGTCAGGAAAAAAAACCTGTCTACAGCCTGGGCGCGCGCCACAAACAGCTGCACTGCCCCACTTTGAGTTGCCGCCTCTGAGCGGGCGTCGTCGTCAGCGGGGTCTATGGCCGATGGCACATCGAGCGGAGCCAGGCGAAAGACTTGTTCGTCCGCAACATGCAAGGGTTCCTGGGACGTGGCCAGGACCCGCGCATGCAGGGCGCGTTGGCGAAGAACATCGACGAGTGCTGCTACCGAGTCGAGCACATGCTCACAGTTGTCCAGCACCAGGAGCAGCTCGCGTCCCCGCAACGCTGCTGCAATCGTCTGTGCATGGCGGCCTACCGCGGCGGGCTCGAGCGGCAAAACGATCCCCAGCGCCTGCGCCACCGCCGCCATCGCCTGCCCGCCGTCGGTCAGCACCGACAGGTCGGCCACGTAGACGCCGTCGGCGAAGTCAGCGTTGCAGGTCTGTGCCACCGCCAACGCCAGCCGGGTCTTGCCGATGCCGCCCGGGCCGACGACCGTCACGACAGCATGCACGAGCACCCGTTCGCGCAGTTCGGACAGCTCGGCATTCCGGCCGATGAGTGGCGCGCCCGCAGGCACTCGCATCGTACGCGCCTGTGCATCGTCGCGGCCGCGATCATGACCCGTCGAGGGATCGCCGTCAGGCGACAGCGTGAACAGGTAGCCACGACCCGGCACTGTGGCGATGGCCTGCGGCCCGAACAGCTTGCGAAGCGTCGAGATGTGCTGCTGCAGGTTGTTTTCCTCGACGACCAGCCCCGGCCACACGAGGTCGAACAGTTCCGCCTTGCTGACCACTGCACCACGGCGCTGAACCAGCACCAGCAACAAGTCGGTCGCGCGCGGACCGAGACGGACGGGGGCGCCGTCGTGCAGTAGCACGCAGCGGGCGAGGTCGAGCCTGAAGCGGCCGAATTGAAGTTCGGAGTCGTCCATGACGACCGACGAGTGTGACAGAGCGCAGGGGACGACTACCCCTGCGGCACCCCCTAGTCACCCCTCGCGATTCAGGCGAAATTCAGGGCGACGGCAAGGACCTGAAGCGGCTTCCGCGGTGAGCATGGGTGCCTTGACATCGGCACTTTCTGGAAGGTCATGAATCTTCAAGACTCCGCGGGACTGGTGGTCAGCGGCAGCACGCCCGCTGCGCTGGACCATTTCGAAACAGCCCTTCATCAGCTGCGCTGCTTCATCGGCGACCCGGTCGCCGGTGTCACTGCGGCGCTCCAAGCCAGCCCCGAGATGGCGATGGGCCACCTGCTGCATGCCTACCTGCATCTCCTCGGGACGGAGCCCGCAGGCATGGGCGTGGCGCGCGAGTCGCATCGGCGCGCGCTGGCTCTGCCGATGTCCGAGCGCGAGCGGGGCCACCTGGTCGCGGTGGGCCACCTGGTGCGCGGGCGCTGGGCAGACGCCGGGCGCACGCTGGAAGACCTCAGCATCGACCACCCGCTGGACGCGCTGGCACTCCAGGCGGGCCACCAGATGGACTTCTTTCGCGGTGACTCGCGGATGCTGCACGACCGCATCGCCCGCGCGCTGCCGCACTGGGGCAGCGGCACGACGGGGTTCCATGCTGTGCTCGGCATGATGGCCTTCGGGCTTGAGGAGACCGGGCGCTTCGATCGTGCGGAAGCGCTGGGCCGTCGCTGCGTCGAGATCCAACCGCTCGACGGCTGGGGCCAGCATGCCGTGGCCCACGTGCTGGAAATGCAGGGTCGGCGAACGGAAGGCATCGAATGGATGCGTGGCAACGTCTCGGCCTGGGGCGAGAACAGTTTCATTGCCGTGCACAACTGGTGGCATCTGGCGCTGTACCACCTCGATCTGGACCAGATTGACGAAGTGCTGGCGCTTATCGACGGTCCCATCTGCGGCGCTGCGTCCAGCGTGGTGCTTGACATGGTCGACGCCTCGTCGCTGCTGTGGCGCCTGCACCTGCGCGGCATCGATGTTAGCGACCGTTGGCGGGCGCTGGCGGACCGCTGGGAGCCGCTGTCAACTGCAGCGAACTACGCTTTCAACGACATGCACGCAATGATGGCGTTCGCCGCCACCGGACGCACGATGAACGCTCACTTGCTGCTCGAAGCCCAGAACGGCGCCACGGAACGCGATGACGACAACGCCGGTTTCTCGTTCGAGGTAGGCCAGAACGCAACGCGTGCGATCAAGGCATTCGGCGATGGCCGCTACGAGCAGGTCGTCCAGTTGCTGAGGCCGGTGCGTCACGTGGCGCACCGCTTGGGCGGCAGCCACGCACAGAGGGACGTGATCGAACAAACCCTGATCGAGGCGGCTCGGCGTGCTGGCATGACTCGGCTGTTCGAGGCGCTGGGGCACGAACGCGCCAGCGCGAAGCAATTTCCGCCACGTGGCGCGGCAGCGGCCGTGAGCCATATGAACTTCATAGGAAAGCAAGCATGATGACCGAAGGACGTTCAGCCACCCTCTTTGTCGCTGCTGTGTTCGCGACGCTTGGAGCGATGTGCACAGCCCGTGCAGCGCCGACCATCGTCAACGGAGGATTCGAAAACGGGTTCGCTGGATGGACGCGCGTGGATCAACTTGGCGGCGATGGCACGTTTCAAATCCAGACGGGCACGGCCAGCCCCCTTAATGGCGAGCTCGTGCCTGCACCGCCAGAAGGCTCCTACGCTGCGATGACTGACTCATTCGGGCCAGGCGCGCATGTGCTGTATCAGGACTTCATGGCTTCGGCTTCCAGTGCTGCGCTCAGCTTTCAGGTGTTCATCGGCAATCGCGCCGATCGTTTCGTTGTGCCAGCCACGCTTGACTTCTCGACACCTGCCCTTAACCAGCAGGCGCGAGTCGATGTCTTGCGCGCAGGGGCGGATCCATTCAGCGTCGCTGCTGCAGACATTCTGCTCAGTCTCTACGCCTCCGAGCTCAACGGCCCTCTGATGCAGGGCTACTTCGCCATCATGTCGGACATCAGCGCTCTTTTGGCCGAGCAGAACGGACAACTGCTGCGCCTGCGCTTTGCGGAAACGGACAACGTCGGACCGTTTCAGTTCGGTGTCGATGACGTCCGTATAACCGCCGCGCCAACCGCGCTCCCGGAACCTTCGTCGGCATTGTTGGCCGCTCTTGCGTTGGTGACCTTGGGCGGCACGCGGCTGCGCCGCCGCTGACTCACGCTTCAGGAATTTAGGCTGGCGTGGCGCTGCACGCTCGTGCAGCACGACTGTCCTTCACAAGCGCGCCGCCTCTGTCGAGTATTGGCGCTCACGTCACAGGAGACCTGTCCGATGAAGCACCACTCACCCTACCGTTCCGGCGCGACGCATATTTGGCCGTCCCTGTCCACGTACGTTTGCGCGGCCGCAGTCTGCACCGTACCGCTGACGGCGCAAGCGGATGCGATCCCGGCCGCAATGCTTGACCCGACGCTGCAGGTCACGGTAGCGCTGAGCAGCGGCATTTCACAGCCAATCGGCATCGTGTTCCTTGGATCAGTCAACGACTATCTGGTGCTGGAGAAGGCGTCCGGTCAGGTCAAGCGCGTGATCGGCGGCGTTTTGCAGGCGTCCCCCGTCCTCGATCTGGCAGTGAACTCGAGCTCCGAGCGAGGCCTGCTCAGCATGGTGTTGCACCCGAACTTTCCGGGCACCCCATACGCCTATGTTCGATGGACCGAGAGTTCGAGTGGAGTAGACACCACGGCCGTCAGCCAGGTGCCCTTGCTGGGCAATCGGGTCGACCGCTTCATCTGGAATGGCATCAGCTTTACCCAGGACATCAACGTCGTGCGCCTGCGTGCCCGCCAGACAGACAACGTCGATGTGCCGGGGCATCCTGGCACCGCCAACCCTAGCGAGAACGGCAATCACAACGGCGGCGTGATGCGCTTTGGGCCCGACGGCAAGCTGTACCTGTTCATGGGCGATCAGGGCAGGCGCGGCTGGATGCAAAACCTGCCGAACGGCCCGTTCCTCACGGCCCCGCTGGCCGATGACACGTTTGGCGGCCCAGCGCCCGACAACGCGCACCTGTCAGGCGTCATATTGCGGCTCAACGACGACGGCTCGACGCCTGCTGACAACCCATTCTTTGCCACCGGCGCTGCAATAGGTGGGGAGGTGGGCGGCAACCTTCAGAAGGTCTTTTCGTACGGACACCGCAACGGTTTTGGCATGGCCTTTGATCCAGYGGMGGGTTCGCTGTGGGAGTCAGAGAACGCAGACGATGCCTATGCCGAACTGAACCGCGTAATTCCGGGGATGAATGGTGGCTGGGTGCAGTTCGCTGGACCGGCCGCACGAGTACCTGATTGGAAGCAGATAGAGACTACGCAGTTTGGCAGCAGCCTGCAGCAGCTGCGCTACCCGCCGACGCGTGCCGCCTACAACGCAACCGGGGCTCTGTCGCGTTTGTACATGCTGCCAGGCGCCGTCTACAAAGACCCGGAGTTCAGCTGGCGCTACGAAATCGGGCCATCTGGCGCAACGTTCGTCAAAGGCAGCGGGCTTGGAACTTCCTACGACGGCACGCTGTGGATCGGCTCGGCTCGTAGCCAAGCGCAAGTGGGTGGCAACGRTGGCAGCCTGTATCGCATCCGCCTCACCGCCGATCGCTTGAACGTCGACGTGAGCGCAGACGCCAGGCTCGCCGACCGTGTAGCGGACAACCTTTTCCGCGCGCAGAAGTTCGACGGCAGCGAGAGCGAGACGCTAAAGATCGGAGAGGGCTTCGGAACGACGCCAAGCATCGAGCAAGGACCGGACGGCAATCTGTATGTCGTTTCAATTACCGACAACACGATTTACCGGATCAGCCGAGTGCGCTGAGCAGCGTGGCCGCGACGTAGCGTCCATGCACGCCAGCCTGTCGCCACCGACTGGCATATCTGATCCGACCAGGCGCTCGGCCCTACCGGTCTGACCGAGCCAACGCGAACTGCTCGTTCCTGTACCGTGGGTCTCAGCTGGGCAACCCGGAGTCGCTTTTCGACTACGTGAGATTCTGCATGCAGCCCGCGCGCAGCACGTTGGATGAAGGCACCGAAGGCACGGCGATGCTGAAGCGCTACCCCCTAGCAGGTGTCGGCTCAAGGGAGGCCCGTGGCGACTTTTCGGCCTGCCGACAGCTCCACGATGCAAGCCGCCGTTAAACGGCGGCTCTGCACAGCCAACATAAAACCATACTCGCATCATCACCGCGTCCCGGGCATTTGAAGGGAAGACGACGATGGCCTCGAAGACACTGCAAAATGTTTGTGGACGGTTCGATGAAGCAGCAAGGTGGCTGCTGATTTCCTTCCTGCTCGCGGCCGCAGCGAATGCCCTCGCCCAACCTGTTGAGGCGGCCATCAAGAATGGCGACACGACCGTATCTGCATTGATCTTCGGTCGAGGAACCGGTGAGCACACAGTGATCGCGCTGCACGGCTCCGGGCAGCGGAAGGATCTATTCAGATCGATCGCACCGGGCCTTGTCAGGCGTGGCTACAAGATGATTTCAATCGATTGGGCGGCTGGGCCTGAAGGTCCCGGCCCTGGACTGGCGCCGCTCGCGGCGACCATCAGATATGCCAGGGAGGCCGGCGCCAAGAAGATCTCTTTGATGGGCTTCAGCCGCGGTGGCGAACTGGCGGCTCGATTCGCGAGCGCGCAGCCCGACGGTGATTTCGACACCCTGATCCTTCTCGCGTCTCCCGACGACCAGGGGATTCCGCTCGCGAGAACCAAGAAGCTCTTCGTCTTCCACGAAAGTGACCGCTTGGCGCGCTGGTCCCGGGTGAGCGCGGACAAGTCGAACGAGCCAAAGCAGGTCTTTGCTCTCAAAGGCAGCGCGCACAGCATGTTGGCTTTGCTTGCTGATAAGCCGGACCTCAGTGACGAAATTGCCACCACCCTCGGCAAGCCGGATTTATCAGAGTAGTTGAGGCCGACGCGGCAGATCTCTGTATCCGTCATGTCGCGCAGGAGGCCCGGCCGGGATGCGCACGCAATCGCGCGCGTTTCTCGGCCTTCATGGGAGGCTCAAGTCCATGCCGAGCGTCTTGGCCAGCCCGAAGGTCAAGATCAGCAAAACGAGGAGCAACAGCACGAACACGGCGACGAACTTGGCGCCCATGCCCAGTAGCGCGCGCCGGTCCGCCCACTTCGTCTCTCGGTCGTAGTGCCACTTGATGGCGAAATACATACCCGTGACAAAAACCAGACCCTTGATTAACACGAAGACGATCAGAACCCAATCCACCTGAGAATTCCTGGCTGTTGCTCGACAACATCCATCTTGACGGTAAAAAAACAGCACCGGACATTGGGCGTTTTGACTTACGGCCTGGGCGCAAACATGACGCAGCCGTCAGAGGCCATCAAATTCGAGTGGCCTCCCAACGGAATCTGAGCGTTGCGGGGTCAGGCCCGTGGGACTGGCAGGTCCATGCCGAGAGCTGACCTCCGAGACGACCAACCCGCCCCGGCAGCAATCGCTGCATGGCTGCCAACCGCCAACGGGAGGTCGGTTCAAGGCTGGCTGCTGCCGCTCGGACTAGTCAATCGTGAGGCAGTAAGGTGCCCGAAGCTGACATCACGAGGGTCAGCTTTGTGGGCCGGCGAGGTCTGGGATAACTCGGCCATGGAGAGCTTCTTCAGCCTCACCCTGCTGTCGACCAGCGGGCGGATGCTGTGCAGCGATAGCGGTCCGAGCCCGTCGGGCCGTCAATGTCACTCAATGGTTGCACAACGTTCGCTCAGGCCACCTTGCAGCGCGTGACTTGCCTTTGCGCTGCGTGCGCGCCGTCACCGGCGGCGGCAAGAGAGTTCCAGACCTCCATGGCGCACTCAATAACGGCCGCAAGGTCCTGACGGCTGGCTCCGTCGCGGGCTTGGATGGAGAGCCCATGCATCACGGTCGTGTAGTAGCGCGCAGCAGCGTCAAGGCGAGTGTCCTGGAGCGCTAGGTCGCCTTCCGAGATCCCACGGGCAAGCCGATCCTTGATCTGCTGAAACTGAGCGTGGCGAATCTCCGCAAGGAACTGGCGAACCGAATGGTTCTCTACCGCACCGGTCGGGGCGGAGAGAACAAGCATGCACCCGCTGGGTGCACCGGGAGCGGTGATGGCATCAGCAACGGCTTCGAGCATGGCCCGGATGGCGTCGTGCGCCGTCGCTTCGTTCTGCAACGCCAGGCGGGGCGCGAGCCCTTGAGTCTGACTGTTGAGCGCGACGGCCTCGCGAAACAGCGCCTCTTTGCTGCCGAAGCAAAAGTAGATGCTCGCCGATGCGATTCCCATCGCATCGGTCAGGTCCTTCATGGACGTGCCTTCGTACCCGCGCTCCCAGAACAGATGCATTGCATTGCGCAGCGCTTCATCCCGGTCAAACACACGGGGCCTCCCCCGAGTGGCCATGCAGCCTCCATTACTAATCGATCGACAAACTATAGCTTGACAGCGTGCAGGTCAGCATGCCACTATTTATTTGTCGTTTGACAAACAATTTACCAAGTCGAGGTTTTTTCATGAGTGTTCCCAGCGTCATGCGCGCGATGCGTCAGACATCGTTGAATGGTCCTGACGATCTGCGGCTGGTCCGCGATGCTGCCGTCCCCGTTCCTGGGCCTGGCCAAGTCCTTATCCGCGTGATCGCGGCAGGGGTCAACTACGCCGACCTCTCGCAGTCCCGAGGAATGTTCGGCGGCGGCCCACAACCGCCGTACGTCGCAGGGTTCGAAGCCGCAGGCGAAGTCGTCGCGCACGGCGACGGGGTGTCCGGCCCGCTGGTCGGATCGCATGTAGTCGGAGTGGGAGGCGGGGCGTTCGCGGAATACATGGTGCTGCCCGCTGCAGGGGTCGTGCCGGTGCCCGCCGGCTGGCGGGACGAGCAGGCGTTGGGGATGGTCGTCAACTGGCCGACGACGGTGGCAGTTCTGCGACTGCTGGGTCAGGTGAGCCGCGGTCAAACCGTGCTTGTCCATGCGGCAGCGGGTGCGACAGGACAAGCGGCTGTACGGATCGCCAAACACTACGGCGCGACCGTTATTGCGACCGCGTCGGCACAAAAGCACGATGTCGTCCGAGCGTTAGGAGCTGACCATGTATTGGACTCACGCGGCACCGCCATCGCTTCAGAAGTGCTGCGCCTGACGGACAACCGCGGGGCTGACCTTGTGCTCGAATCGACCGGCGGTCGTGACCTCGAAGAAAGTTTGGCAGCGTCCAAGCGGATCACTGGCAGGGTTGTTGTTTTTGGCCTTGCTGGCGGCCAGGCAGCCCTGAGCAACTGGGATCTGGTCTACAAGCATCCCGTCCAGGTCATGGGCTTCAATATTGGCGTGCTGATCCATGCGGCACCGCAGTTGTTCGGCGACGTGATGCGCGAGGTGTTTGCACTTATCGCTGCAGGCGTACTGCGCGCGAATGAGCCCACCGTCTACCCCCTTGAGAACGCTCGCGAAGCGCTCGCTAAGTTGGAACGGAGGGAAAGCGTCGGAAAGCTTGCATTAACGCCATAACAGCGGCTGTCTGAAGCGTTCTGAGTCGACTGAGCGTTGGCGCCACGCTGCAGCGATCGTTCAAGCAGGCGCGCAGGTGGCGTGAGGTGCGCGGTCATTGTGATGCTGCCGCGTTCAATGGCGGGCCTTGGCAGGAGCGGTTGCTCCGGCAGCTTGCTGCGAACGACTCCACTCAACCTGTTCTTGCGCTCGGCGAATTTCCGCTTCGGGCACTTAGCTGCCGCATTGACGTCGGCCGTGAACGACGGTATCGAAGCCGATGAGGCCGCGTCTGCCCAGGCGATACATTCTTCTGGGCTGGTTCTGACGATCCACCCAGACATCGACATGGGTTGTGTGCCGGTGTGGGACGCGATCGAGTCACCCCGTTGCGCTGATGAGTGCGCGCGCCTAAAGCGGGAGATGGGCGAGCAACAGTACGCGAAGTTCTTGATGGACCGCCGCCGTGAAGCGCTGGAGCTCTGGTACGGCCTCGGGCATGGAAATGGCAACGCCGCCGCGCGAGCGCCTCGCCTTTAATTTCAACCTTCGCGTGGCTCTAGCGAAACTCTCTTCTCTTCGTCCTCAAACCCCCCAACAGTGGCGTCAAGTCTTCCAGATGGCCGGCGATCAGGTTGCTCACGCCATCCACCCGCTGCCAGGTGCCCTTCACCGCCAGCAGTCGTGAGCTCAGCGTCTCCTGGCGCTGCCGTTCCCAGATTGCTTTGTGGACGATCACCTGCACTTCGCCGGTCTCGTCCTCCAGTGAAATGAAGATCGTTCCTTTCGCGGTCTCTGGCTGCTGCCGCGTCGTCACGATCCCGCACGCCTTCACGGCGCGCCGGTCGGGCGCAGCCTCAAGCTCCGCCGCTGTCATCAACTGAAGCGCCTGCAACTGCGGCCGCAGCAGCGCCAACGGATGGCGCCTGAGCGTCAGGCCCAGCGACTCGTAGTCCTTGACGATGGCCTCTCCCTCAGGAGCCTCGGGCAATTCCAGGTAGTCCTCGTTGACCGGGGCGCCTTCCAGGAGCGGTGGTGCAGCACGCAGCGCGGCCGCATCCCAGGCCTGTTGTCGCCGGTGCCCGCTGAGGCCCATCAACGCGTCACCGGCGGCGAGCGCCGTCATCTGCTGGTGGTTGAGCCCCGCGCGCAGCGACAGATCCTCGGCACTCTCGAACGGTCCTTCTTCCCGGGCCTTCGAGATCGCCAGCGCCGAGGCTTCCTGCAAGCTCCTCACGAGCCGCAGTCCCAGGCGCACAGCAGTTCCAGAGCCGGTCTCTTCGAGCTTGCAGTCCCAGTCGCTCAACATCACATCCGGCGCCAAGACCGTGACGCCGTGACGCTTGGCGTCCTGCACCAGTTGGCTCGGCGAATAGAAGCCCAACGGCTGCGCGTTCACCATCGCCGCCAGGAACTCCATGGGATGGTGATGCTTCAGCCAGCAAGACGCATAGACCAACAACGCGAAGCTGGCCGCGTGGCTCTCAGGGAAGCCGTATTCACTGAAGCCCTTGATCTGGTTGAAGATCGCCTCGGCGAACTCACGTTGATAGCCACGGGCCGTCATACCGTCAACGATCTTGTCGTAATGCTGCTGCAAGCCGCCTTTGCGTTTCCAGGCCGCCATGTCGCGTCGCAGCCGGTCGGCTTCGCCGCCTGAATACCCGGCCGCCACCATCGCCACCTGCATGACCTGCTCCTGGAACAACGGCACGCCGAGCGTGCGGCCGAGCACGGCCTCAAGCTCCTTGCTGGGGTAGGTCACCGCCTCATACCCCTGCCGCCGCCGCAGGTAGGGATGCACCATCTGCCCCTGGATGGGCCCTGGCCTGACGATGGCAACTTCCACGACCAGGTCATAGAAGCAGCGAGGCTGCAGGCGCGGCAGCATCGACCGCTGAGCGCGCGACTCGATCTGGAACACGCCGACGGTGTCGGCCTTGCAGATCATGTCGTAGGTGGCCGGGTCCTCGGCAGGGATGTCCTGCATCTGGAAATCAAAGCCACGGGTCTGGCTCACGAAGTCCAGCGCCTTGCGGATGGCCGTCAGCATGCCGAGACCCAGCACATCGACCTTCAGCAGGCCGGCGGCGTCCAGATCGTCCTTGTCCCACTGGATGACGGTGCGGTCCGGCATGCTGGCGTTCTCGATGGGCACGATGCGCGTCAGCGGGCCGTGCGTCAGCACGAAGCCACCAGGATGCTGGGAGAGGTGTCGCGGCATGCCGATGAGATCCCGCGTGAGCTCGAGCAGCTGCCGCACCGCCAGATTTTCGATATCGAGGCCAGCTTCCCGAAGCCGGTCAGCGTCGATGACGTTGCCGTCCCACCACTGATGCGAAGCGGCCAGGCGCTCCAGTTCGTCCAGCTCGAAACCCAGCGCCTTGCCCACATCCTTGATGGCGCTCTTGACCCGGTAGGAGATCACCACCGCGGCGAGAGCGGCGCGGTTGCGCGTGTACTTGCCGTACAGGTACTGGATGACCTCCTCACGCCGCTCATGTTCGAAATCGATGTCGATGTCCGGCGGCTCGTTGCGCTCCTTGGACATGAAGCGCTCGAACAGCACGCTCATGCGGGCCGGATCAACCTCGGTCACCCCCGTGCAGTAGCAGACCACCGAGTTCGCGGCCGACCCCCGCCCCTGGCAGAGGATGTGCCGGCTGCGCGCGAACTGCACGATGTCTGCCACGGTGAGGAAGTAGTGCTCGTAGTGCATCGCGGCGATCAGGTCCAGCTCGCGCTCGATCTGCTCCGTGACAGAGGCCGGGATGCCGCCAGGCCAGCGCCGGCCCGCCCCTTCGTAGGTGATGCGCCGCAGATAGCTGCCCGGCGTCTCGCCGTCGGGCACCACCTCCGACGGGTAGTGATAACGGATCTCGTCCAGCGAGAACTCGCACCGCTCGGCCACCCGCAGCGTCTGCGCCATCAGATCGGCGGGAAAGGTTCGGGCGAGCCGCCCCCGTGTGCGTAGGTGACGCTCGGCGTTGCGATCCAGCGCCCGGCCGCATTCCGTCAGCGGTTTGCCCAGCCGGGTTGCCGTCATGACGTCCATCAGGGGCTTGCGGCTGCGCACATGCATCGTCACGTCGCCGACCGCCACCAGCGGGATTTCCGTCTCGGTACTGACCTCGCGCAAGCGAGCCAGGCGCACCTCGTCATCACTGAGCTTGAGCAGGTCCAGCCCCAGCCAGACCCGCCCCATGAAACGGCTCAGCAGCCAGCGCGCCAGCGCGATCAGCGCATTGGGCTTGGCACGGCGTTCCGGGCAGGCGACCACGACGCAATCGTTGAGATCGTTAGGCCCGAAGTCTTCGGGCGTGGCCGAGTACGTGCCCTTCTCCGAGCTGCGGCGCAGCTTGGAGATCAGCTGGCAGAGGTTGCCGTAGCCATTGAGATTGCAGGCGTAGACGATGAGGGTGTGAGGGAACGCGCAGTCCACCTGGAACTGGCTGCCGACCAGCAGCTGGATCTCATGCTCCTTGGCCGCGACATGGGCGCGGACGATGCCGGCCATTGAGCACTCGTCGGTGATCGCGATGGCGGTGTAACCCAGCGCCTTGGCGCGCTGCACCAGCTCTTCCGGCCAGCTGGCCGCCTTGAGAAAGGAGAAATTGCTGAGGACCCTCAACTCCGCGTAGCCTGGCAGCGTCGTCATGGCCGCGCTCAGGCGAAGTGGCCATGGAGGAACCACGCGATGCGGCCGTCGGCATCCTGGGTGTTGAAGACGGACAGCACGCCGGCGTTGTCAGACTGGGCGATCCAATAGTCCCGAACCACATTGCGCGTGGCCGAGGTGCCGGGCAGCCGATCCCACCATCCCCCTTCAACGCGGTCTGGGCCGATCAGCAGGGTCAAAGGGCCCTCGTAGTGCGGGCGGTGGTTGATGACCGCCAGCTCAAGCGGGGCCTCAAGAACAAAGGTGGGCTCGGGCTGCTCTGGTACCGACGCAGGCGTGTGCCTTTTCTGCTTGGCCAGCGGGGTCCAATGGGTCATCCACTCCATGCGGTGGTCATCGACCAGCACCGGCTGGAGCACGCTCTTCGGTCCGAGGCGTGCGGCGATACGCTCAAGGACGAGATACAGCGATTCGCCCGAACCCATGCTCTCAGGCAGCAACGATGCGCTCTGCTCGGTGAGGGCTTGGACGCCGATCGCATCGATCTGTAGTTCGCCGACCGGAGCCAGCAGCTCTTGCTTGGCCAGGTGCTCGGCCAGCAGCCTCACGAAGTGTTCCAGGTCCCGCAACACCTCGGCCGAGCGGATCGTCACTTCACCGCCGTCCCCCGCGTCCTTGGCGCGCATCGAATCGTGAATCCAGCGGAACCTAAAACCCACCGCACCGGCATGCCGGGAGGCCAGCCAGCCGCACATCTGCATGAGCAAGGGCCGCGCGTACATCAGCAGCGCCGGCGCATGGTCCTCGCGGGCGGGCAGTTCGATCCGAGCCGAGAAATCTTCGGGGATGGTCTCGTACCGGAAAACCTCGGCACGCTGTCCGTAGGCCTGGTCCAAGGCGGCGAGCAATGCGGTCCCAAACCGGCGGCTGACCTGGGCGCGCGGCAGCCGGCGCAGTTCACCGAGCAAGGTGATGCCCGCACAGGACAGCGTTTCCTCATGGGCAACGGCTGCGGTCAAGGCAGCCAGCGGCAGCTCGTCGATTACCGGTTGCAGCAGGCGGCGCCCAAGGTCGAGCACGCCGCAACGCGCCATCACGAGCGCCGCCATCGCTGTGGGCGCCCACCCGATGCCGACGACGCCCAGGTCTGGCGCTTCCGCACTGACGCGCTCCTTCAGGGCTTCCAGCCCCTTGAACAGCCGCAGGCTGGATTCCACTTCCATCGCAACGGCGCAGCCCTCCATGACAGCCACGCGGGGCGTGAACTGCAGTGACCACAGCACCAGGCCGCGCACGCCGTCAGAGGCTGGCGACGCGCTCGAGGACTTCTCGTGCGAGATCGCTGGGATCGAGGTAAGCAGAACGACCCACAACAACGTGGTTCTCCTTGGATGGTTTCAGTGCGCTGGGCCGGCGCGTGCGCGGGGTCAGGACATGTTCGATGCCACCTGGCACCGAGCTCAACTGCATTGGCACCTCATGTGCCGGCCCCCTGCGCTTCACGATCTGCACCTCGATCTGCCAGTCCACCAATGGCCTGGACACGACGCGAAGGGGGGCAGGGGAGGGGTCATGGCGAGCGACCAGTGGCCTGCAAATGAAGACCAGCCCTTCGCAGGCCTGTGCCAGCACTTGCAGACGCCTCAGCTGTTCCGGCCTGGCTTGCGGCATCCATGCCACCACGGCAGCAGCGGCATTGGCCCTGAGCAACTGTTCAGTCGCCCAAAGCCGTTGCGACGGCGCGTTCGCTTGCACCCATTTGAGTTGCTGCTCTTCGATCCCAAGGTGCCGCAGGCCAGGCAGGTGCAGGGGCTTGGGCGGACCCACGACGACGACGGCCCGGCCGCCTTTGAGCAGCGGGCGCAGCGACGGCCCGATAAGGCGCCACTCCTGAACCGACGGTTGGGGCTGGAGGATCTCGATCAGGCAGCCGCAGGGCCAGCCCCCTTCAGGGATCTGTGCGTCCAGCGCCGCAAAGCCGGTGCTGACGGCCGTCGTCCTCGCGTGGCCCAGTTGGTCCGCCCGCCAGACCGAATCGATCAGCGCGTCGGGCAGCTCACAGATAGGCCCGGCCGTGTTCTGCGCAGGCCCAGGCAGTGCGACGGGCTCGATGGCGGCGTCGTGCTTTTCGCAGGCAACAGAAGGACTCTGCAGCGAGGACAGCAAGTCCTCCTGCGCCGGGTTGGCAGACATTGGGATGTGGCAGCAGCGGGATGGCGCGGTTCAAACTTGCGTTGAAAGACTGTTTATTTATACAGTACACCACAAGGCGACAGGAGTCCAGCAGGCGGGCCACCAACTCGGGTGCCTACCCTTGCACCCCATGCATCTCGCTTTAGATGGCGACTCGGGCGAGGGCGGCCGAAGCTACATCGCCACGAAGGTGGCCGTAGTGCTTCTCGATCATGCGGACGCTCGTGCCAGAAATTTGGGCCACAGTGAGCAGGTCTAGCCCTTCGACTACCAGGTCGGTGATCACACTGTGGCGAAACGTGTAGGCGGTGGTACCAGCAGGCAACCCAGCTGCCTTCACCGTTTCCTTGACGGGCCACTTCCAGGCGTCCTTGTCCCAACGCTTGCCGTCGGCGCGGGCGAACATGGGCGCTGTTGGAAGCTTGTCCTTCGTGGCGGCGTCAAAATGGTCAGCGGCGACGTCGGGCATCTTGATGCGTCGGTCCTTGCCACTTTTGTCCTTGCCCAGCTTCAACACCTTCAGCCTTCGGTCCCAACCGCCCGCGTCTAGCGCGGCAACTGCGCCTGGCCGAAGGGGAACCTGGCACATGCCTCGGATGAACGCGCCGAGATCAACCGGGGCCCTCGTCAGGAACGCTTGCCGTTGGGCGCGATCGAGATAGAGGTCACGGCTCTTGTCGGCCCCCTCAATCGGTTTCAGCTTGGTGCGCCAGGCGAAGTCGGTGGTGACCAGTCCTTCTTCGAAGGACAGGTTCAACGCGGCCCTGAAGGGCGTCATGTCGCGATTCAGCGTGCTGTCGCTCCGACGCCTGCCGCGGTTGCCACCGCTCTTTGTAGGTCGCGCGATCAACGAGTCGCGCCAAGCGCCCATTTGCAAGGGTGTCAGTTTCGGCAGCAGCGTGTCTGCTAGCTTCTTGTCATTCAACACGTAGTTGTTGAAGCGCTGTTCGGCATCCTTCGCGACCTTCTCCCCTTTCAAGGCCCTCACGTGGTCGACATACCTGCCGCAAGCTACTCTGACCGTCTTCGGGCCCGCCTGTCCACCGCGTTCCATGTGGTCGAACCAGGCAAGGGCTGCCTTTGTCGCGGCGTCGAAGCGGAGGTGCTCGGCCAAGTCGCTGAAATCGCCAAGCGGTTGGAATTGCTGCTTGACGTCGGCAGACCCTTCCTCTCGGGAGCGCGCAATCCATCCGCCCCCCTTGGCTGCCATCTTGCGGAACCCGACGAAGCATCCTTTGCGCACACGATGCCAATACGGCTCGCGGCGCGGCTTCAATTTCTCGCGCGCGCCAACGGTGTCGATCCGCGTGACCATCATGCAATCCCAGCCCAGAAAAAAGTACGAAAAAAGTACGAAAAACTGGGGTGAATTTTAGGAGATCGTGCGGGACATAGAAAGGCAATTTCTCCTATGAAATCAATGTCTTGCAGCGTCCCATAATGTCCCGTTTCTTTGCCTTGACATGGTGGGGGTCGTTGGTTCGAATCCAATCGCGCCTACCAAATACGGTAGGTACAGCAAGGGGTTAGCTTCACAGCTAACCCCTTTTGCTTTGTGCCGATCGACGCATAGGGCTGCGGTGTTCGTGAGAGCAGCGAGCCACTCAGGGCGCGGCACGGGCATTTGCACTAAGGGCCTCCGACCGGTAGCCAGGGCAGGCTGCGCGTTGCTGCAGTTAGGGGCTGGCGCAATCTGGACCCAGACCCAGAATGCCTGACGGTCCAGATGCAGGGACCTTCGAGCTTTGCTCACGTCCGCAGGCGCCGCGCCACGACGAACTGACCGTTGCAAAGCATGTCATGACCCAGCCGGTTCTGAAGCCATGGTCGACAAGACGCTGCAAAGCCTGCGCACCCCGCGACGAGCCGGCCGCAGGCTCGTCCGCCTGAACCCGAGAGGAGGCGCGCGGTGAGCGCCGGCGCGTCAGTCCATTCGATTGCCGACGAACAGCGGTCGCGCAGCGAGGCGGCGGCATGGAGCCGATTCACCGCGCCAGCCGACGGCAGCGAGTTCTATGACGCCTGGCTGGCGTTGCTGGCCGGGCGGGTGCAGCGCGCGCGCGCGGCGTTGCTGCTGCTGGCGGATGACGGAGGCAGCAGCTTTGCCGTCGCCGCCGCGTGGCCGGACCCTGGGCGTGACCTGAAGTACCTCGGCCCGACGGCGGAGCGCGCGCTGGTCGAACGGCGCGGCATCGTCGAAGGACTCACTGGCAACAGTGGATCGGCCGAGCAGGGCGCGCACGTGGCCTACCCGATCGAGCTGGGCGACATGTTGTGCGGCGCTGTCGTCGTGGAGATCGGCGGCGGCGGCGCCGGTGAACTGCAGGCCGCGCTGCGCGAGGTGCATTGGGCCATCGCCTGGCTTGTCGATCATTTCCGCGCCCGCATGCAGCACCGTGACCAGGCCGAGGCCGCGCGCATGGCGCTGCTCAACGGCTTGCTGGCCGCGGCACTTCAGCACAGGCGCCTGCAGCCGTCGGCGCTGGCGGTGGCCAACGAGCTGGCGGCGCGGCTGCAATGCGACCGGGTCAGCATCGGCTTCGAGCACGCGGGCGAGGTCGAGCCGCTCGTCATCTCGCACACGGCCACGTTCGACCCGCGCTCCGACCTCGTGCGCCACCTGCGCGGGGCGATGGAGGAGACGCTCGACCTGGGCGTGGCCGTGCTCTTCCCCGCAGCCGACCAGGGTGAACTCCGCGCCCTGGCCCACGCCGAGACCGCGCGCGAGCTGAAGGTGGATGCGATGTTGTCGGTGCCGGTGGTCGACGCCGGCCAGACCGTCGGCGTGTTGACGCTGGAGCGCAACGACGGACCGCCGTTCGACGCCGACGAGCAGCGGATCGCCCGTGCCGTCGGCGTCGTGCTGGGCCCGGCCTGGACCTTGCAGCGCGTCAACAGCCGTGGGGCCTGGCAGCGTGTCACGGATGCCCTGCACGGCGCGCGGGTGGCCCTGTTCGGCCCGCGCCATCCGGGGCTCAAGCTGGTTGGTGGCGTCGCGGCCGTGCTGCTGCTGCTGGTGGCGCTGGTGCGCGTCGACCACCGCGTGGCCGGTCGCACCACCATTGAAGGCGCGACGCAGATTGCCGCCGCGGCGCCGTTCGACGGCTTTGTCGCCGCAGGTCTGGTGCGTGCGGGCGACACGGTGAAGAAGGGCCAGCCACTGGCCCGGCTGGAAGACCGCGAGCTGAAACTGGAGCGGGCGCGCTGGCTGTCCGAGAGTGAGCAGTTGCAGCGGCGCTACCAGGTCGCCATGGCCGGTGCCGACCGCAGCACGATGTCCATCCATGTGGCGCAGATCGACCAGGCCAAAGCCCAACTGGCCCTTGCCGAGGACAAGCTGGCCCGTGCCGAGCTGACGGCGCCGTTCGACGGCATCGTCGTCTCCGGTGACCTCAGCCAGCTGATCGGCACGCCGGTGGAGCAGGGCAAGCTGCTGTTCGAAGTGGCGCCGCTGGAGAACTACCGCGTCGTGCTGCGTGTCGACGACCGCGACATCGGCCGGCTGAGCCTGGGCCAGCGGGGTGAGCTGGTGCTGTCCAGCCTGCCGGGGCGGGTGCTGCCCTTCACCGTGCGGTCCATCACGCCGGTTTCCACGCAGGAGGACGGCCGCAACGTCTTCCGCGTCGAGGCCGGGCTGCAGGCCGGTGACCTGGCACGGCTGCGCCCCGGCATGGAAGGCGTCGGCAAGGTGAGCGTTGGCGAGGCTAGCCTGCTGTGGGTTTGGACGCACAGCTTCGTCGACTGGCTGCGCCTGGCGTTGTGGAACTGGATGCCGTGAACGCGAGCCCCTCGCCCAATCTCGCCTGGCTGAACGCAGTCGAGCCTGGTCGGTCCCCCTGGGGGACGGCGATGCTTGCGGCATTGAGCCGCAAGCACATCGCCAGACGGGCCGGCTTGGGAGCGGCCCGGCGCTCGGCCCGCAAACTGCGCCGCGAGTGCGGGATTTGCGCATGAGGCCGTTGCGATGACCGCCGAGCAGCCGATGCACAGCAGCCTCTGGTACCGCATCGCCGAACTGCGGCCGCGGCTGCTGGCGCGGGCGAAGCTGCACCGGCATCGCTACCGCGGCGAGGTCTGGTATCTGCTGCAGGACCCGGCCTCGGGCCGCGTGCACCGCTTCAGCCCGTCGGCGCGCCTGCTCATCGCGGCGATGGATGGGCACCGCAGCGTCGACGAGGTTTGGCGACTCGCCCGGCGCGAACTGGGGGACGACGCGCCGACGCAGGACGACGTGTTGCAGCTGCTGGGCCAGCTGCACAACGCCGACTTGCTGCAGACCGATGTGTCGCCCGACGCGCTCGAGCTGTTCGAGCGCGGGCGCAAGCAGGAGCGCTCGAAGAGCCGGCGCTCATGGGCCAACCCGCTGGCCCTGCGCATACCGCTGGTCGACCCGGGTGCCTTCCTGGACCGCCATGCCGCGCTGTGGCGGCTGTTGTGGGGGCGCTGGGGCGGCCTGGCCTGGCTGGCCGTCGTGCTGCCCGCGCTGGTGATGCTGCCGTCGCACCTGCCCGAGCTTGGCCACAACCTGTCGGACCGCGTGCTGCAGGCCAACAACCTCTTGCTGCTGGCATTGGTGTTCCCGCTGCTCAAGGCGATGCACGAGCTGGGCCACGCCACCGCCACCCGCGCCGGCGGCGGCGAGGTGCATGACATGGGCCTGATGCTGCTGGTGCTGATGCCGGTGCCCTACGTGGACGCCTCGGCGGCCACGGTGTTCCGCTCGCGCTGGGTGCGGGCGCGCGTGGGTGCCGCGGGCATGCTGGTCGAACTTTTCATCGCGGCGCTGGCGTTCTACGCCTGGCTGGCGGTCGAGCCCGGCCTCGCGCGCTCGGTGTGCTTCAACGTCATGCTGGTGGCTGGTGTGTCGACGTTGATCTTCAACGGCAACCCGCTGCTGCGCTACGACGCCTATTACATCCTCGCCGACCTGCTGCAGATGCCCAACCTGGCGCGCCAGGCGACGCGCTACTGGGGCTACCTGGCCGAACGCTATCTGCTGCGCTCGCGCGACGCCGAATCGTCCGCGACGACGACGTCGGAACGCCTGTGGTTCGGCTTCTACGGGCTGGCGTCGACGCTGTACCGGCTGTTCGTCGCCGTCTCCATCGCGCTGTTCATCGGCAGCCGGTTCTTCTTCGTCGGTGCGTTGCTGGCCTTGTGGACGGTGGCGATGATGGTCGCGATGCCGGTCGTCAAGGCGCTGCAGCAGCTGGGCACGCGGCCGGCCCTGCGAGAGCGGCGCGGTGTCGTGCTGGGTGCCGGCGCTGGCGTGCTGACCGTGCTGGTGCTGGCGGCAGTGTTCGTGCCGGTGCGCCTGCGTTCCCAGGCCGAAGGCGTGCTGTGGCTGCCCGAACAGGCCATCGTGCGGGCCGGCAGCAGCGGCTTCATCACGCGGCTGGAAACGCCGCCCGACACCACCGTGCAGGCCGGGCAGGCGCTCGTGCTCAGCCGCGACGGCGCGCTGGAGGCGCAGCTGCAACTGGCGCAGGCGCGCGTGCGGGAGCAGGAGGCTCACTACCTCAAGGACTTCGTTGCCGACCGTGCCCGCGCGGGCATCGCGGCGCGCCAGCTGGCGATGGATCAGGAGGCGCTGTCGACGGTGCAATCGCGTGCCGACACCCTGCTGGCCCGGGCGGGCGTGGGCGGCGTGTTCCGCGTGCCGCAGGCCGCAGACATGATTGGCCGCTTCCATCGCAAGGGCGAAGTGCTGGGCTATGTGCTGGGCAGCGTGCAGCCGGTGGTGCGCGTGGCCGTGGAGCAGGCCGATGCGGACAGCGTGGTGGCGCAGACTGAAGGCGTCGCGCTGCGGCTGGCCGACGCGATGGGCGACGTGCGCAGCGGGCGCATTGCGCGCGTCGTGCCTGCGGCGGCGGACGAAGTGCCCAGTGGCGCGCTGCTGGCGGCCGGCGGGGGCCTGCTGGCCGGCGACCCGCGCGACCCGCATGGGCGCAAGCCGCTGCAGCGCATCTTCATCATCGACGTCGAGCTGGCCGAGCCGCTGGCTCATGCGCCGGCCTACGGCCAGCGTGTTCATGTGCGCTTTGACCACCGGCCGCAGCCGCTGGCCGTGCAGTGGTATGCCGCGCTGCGCCGCCTCTTCCTGACCCACTTCACCGTGTGACCATGCTGGCACTGCAACTGCCCGCCGAGGAGCTGGCCCATGGCCGCCCTTACGCCGAACGGGACGATGAGGAGTCGGCCTGGCATGACCGCGCGGCCTTGCAGTTATGGCATGGCGCGCTGGCGCCCTTGCTGTCGCGCAGCGGTCGCGCCGAAGCGGTGGCACGGCGGCTGTGCGAGCAGGCGCAGCGGCTGGCCCCCGAACTCGCGGCGCTCGACGACGCCGCGCTGCAAGCCCGTTTCCGTTCGCTGGGCCCGGCCCTGCGCCGGCAAGGCTTTAGGCGCGAGCCGGTCGCGCAGTGTTTCGCCATCGTGCGCGAGGCCGCCGGCCGCGTGCTGGGCTTGCGCCACTACGACTCGCAGCTCATGGCCGGCTGGTGGCTGCTGGGTGGCCACCTGGCCGAGATGGCCACCGGTGAAGGCAAGACCTTTGCCGCCACCTTGCCGGTCTGCGCGGCCGCGTTGGCCCGCCTGCCGGTGCACGTCATCACCGTCAATGACTACCTGGCCAGCCGCGACGCCGAAGCCATGGGGCCGCTTTACGCCTTCCTGGGCTTGAGCTGCAGCGCTGTCGTACACGGCATGAGCCGCGGCGAGCGCCGCCTCGCGTATGCCAGCGCCGTCTGCTACGCCAGCAACAAGGAACTCGCCTTCGACTACCTGCGCGACCGCGCTGCACTGCTGGATCGGGCCAGCCCCATGCACCTGGCGGTCGAGAGCCTGCGCGGCGAGCGTCAGGCCGAGGCCCAGGTCGTGCTGCGCGGGCTGTGCTTTGCCATCGTCGATGAGGCCGACAGCGTCTTCATCGACGAGGCGCGAACGCCGCTGATCCTGTCCCGCACGGCAGCTGTCGACGACGGCGCCGCATCGGGGTTGCAGGCCGCGCTCGAACTCGCCCGGGGCCTGCGGGCCGCCGAGCATTTCGACGTCGACATGGCACGCCGCCGCGTGCGCCTGACCGCGGTGGGCGAGGACATGCTCGAGTCCCTGGCTGACGACGCTGGCGGCTCGCCGAGCCCGCGTACCTTGCGCGAGAACGTCCAGCGCGCGCTGGCGGCGCTGTGGCTGTATGCCCGCGACGAGCACTACGTCGTCATCGACGACAAGGTCCAGATCGTCGACGCCTCCACCGGCCGCGTCATGCCCGACCGGGCCTGGGAGCAGGGCCTGCACCAGATGATCGAGTGCAAGGAAGGCGTGCCCGTCACCGGGCAGCGCGAGACCCTGGCGCGCATCACCTACCAGCGCCTCTTCAGGCGCTATCTGCACCTGGCCGGCATGACCGGCACCGCAACGGAAGTCGCGGCCGAGATCGGCCGAACCTACCGCCTGCCCGTGGCCCGCGTGCCCCTGCACCGACCCTCGCAACGCCGGGACCTGGGCCTGCGTTGCCTGCCCGACGCCGCCGCCAAGTGGCAGGCGGTGGCCGGCGCCGTCGAGCAAATGGCGGTGCAGCAAGGCCGGCCCGTGCTGATCGGCACCCGCACCGTGCGCGCCTCGGAGGAGATCAGCGCGGTGCTTGCGAGCCGCGGCCTCGTGCATGTCGTGCTGAACGCCAAGCAGGACCACGGCGAGGCCGAACTCATCGCGCAGGCCGGCCAGCCCGGCCGCATCACCGTGGCCACCAACATGGCCGGCCGCGGCACCGACATCCTGCTGGGCGACGGCGTCGCCAGCCGCGGCGGGCTGCACGTCATCCTCACCGAGTACAACGAATCACGCCGCATCGACCGCCAACTCGTCGGCCGCAGCGCGCGCCAGGGCGATCCCGGCAGCGCAGAAGCCATCGTGGCGCTCGACGACGAGGTCTTCACCAGTCACTCGCCGCGTGGCACCGCAGCCCTGCGGGCGTGGTGGCGCGCGCATGACCGACTGCCCGCGCCCGCAGTACGGCTGTTGCGCTGGCTGGCCCAGGGCCACCTCGAACGCATGAGCCGCGAGTCGCGTGAAGCCCAGGTGCGGCAGGACAGGCGCCTGGCGCAGATGCTGTCGTTCTCGGGTCGCGGGGAATGAGCTGAGCGGCTGAGGCGCTGGTGAACCAGTCGCTTGAGCCGAGGCGCGTCGGTGGGCCGCCGCTCGCAGCCCAGCTTCAAGCCACGCCAACACGCGCGATACTTTGTGCGGCGCCTTTGTGCGTCCGCGAACGCCTGGTTTCGTGTCGGCACGGAACCGCGCGTCGGCAGGGTTGAGGGCGCTGTGAGACAAGACCCGTCCACCTCTGGCCATCGTCCGCGTCCGCGTGCGGGTCGATGGTTGCCGGTGCCGCGCCAGCCATTGAAACCTCCTGACGAGGGAACTCGATTGACAACACAAGCCTGCTCTCACAGATGGCAAGCCGCGCTGATGGCGCGCGCGATGCTGGCTGCCACTTTCGTCGCCGCACCGTGCTGGGCGCAGACGACCAACAACGCCCCGCAGGAAGCCCGGGCGCCGACCGCAGCGCCAGCGGCGCGGCCGTGGATGGCGGCTGGGTCAGACCCGGCCGAGCGCGCTGCGCTGCTGCTCAAGGAGATGACGCTCACGGAAAAGCTGCAGCTGGTGTTCGGCTATTTCCCGAGCAAGGCCGAGTGGCAGAGGTCGCCCATCAAGAACTGGGAATCTGCCAAGGGTTCACTGCCCGACTCGGCGGGGTTCGTGCCCGGCGTCGAGCGGCTGGGCATTCCGCCGCAGTGGCAGACGGACGCCGGCATGGGCGTTGCCAGTCCACGCACGCCCACGCCTCGTCTGCGCACCTCCTTGCCGTCGGGCATCGCCACAGCGGCGACCTGGAACCCGGATCTGGCCGAGCAGGGCGGCGCGATGATCGGGCGCGAGGCCTTCCTGTCCGGCTTCAATGTTCAGCTGGCGGGCGGCATGAATCTCGTGCGCGAGCCGCGCAATGGCCGCAACTTCGAATACGGCGGCGAGGACCCACTGCTCTCCGGTGTCATCACCGGCCGCCAGATCAAGGGCGTGCAGTCCCAGCACGTCATCTCGACGATGAAGCACTTCGCCTTCAACGGCCAGGAGACCAACCGCTTCATCATGGATCACCGCATCGGCGAGCAGGCCGCCCGCCAGTCCGATCTGCTGGCCTTCGAGTTCGCCAATGAGATCGGCCGGCCCGGGGCGGTGATGTGCGCCTACAACCGCGTCAATGGCGCCTACGCCTGCGAGAGCGACTGGCTGCTCAATCAAGTCCTCAAGCGCGACTGGGGCTTCAAGGGCTATGTGATGACCGACTGGGGTGCGGGGCACTCGACTACCCAGGCTGCCCAGGCTGGCCTGGATCAGGAGTCCGGCTGGGCGTTCGACCGCTCGCCCTATTTCGCCGGTGCGCTGCGCGAGGCCGTCAACAACGGCCATGTCAGCCCCGCGCGCGTCGACGACATGGTCAGGCGCATCCTGTGGGCGATGTTCGCCAACGGCCTGTTCGATCATCCCGTGGCCGGTGATCGTGCCGACGCCATCGACGCCGTCGCCCACGCAGCCGTGGCCCGCGCCGACGCCGAGGAAGCGATCGTGCTGCTCAAGAATGATCACCAGCTGCTGCCGCTGGCCAAGGCGGCGCGCACGATCCTGCTCGTGGGCGCTCATGCCGATGTCGGCGTGCTGTCCGGTGGCGGCTCCAGCCAGGTCTACGGCCGTGACGCGCCGCCCGATGGGCTGGTGGTGGCCGATGAATACGGCAAGGGTTTCCCTGGCCCAAAGGTTTACCACCCCTCCTCGCCGCTGAAGGCCTTGCAGGCGCGAACGACCGCTCGCGTCACCTACCTCGATGGCAAGGACGTCAAGGCCGCAGCGGCCGCCGCACGCCGGGCCGACGTGGTGATCGTGTTCGCCGAGCAGTGGACCGGTGAGTCCATCGACGTGCCCGACCTGTCGCTGCCGGATCAGCAGGACACGCTGATCGACGAGATCGCGCGGGCCAACCCGGCCACCGTGGTGGTGCTGCAGACCGGCGGCCCGGTGCTGATGCCGTGGTTGTCGAAGGTCGGGGCGACATTGCAGGCCTGGTACCCGGGTACGTCCGGTGCGGACGCGATCGCCCGGGTGCTGACCGGCGAGGTCAACCCGTCGGGCCATCTGCCCGTCACGTTTCCTGCCTCGGTCAGTCAGCTGCCGCGCCCGGTGGTAGAAGGCGACCCGGCACTGGACCTCGATGCCCATCCGCTCAGCAACTACGACATCGAAGGCGCGGCGGTCGGCTACAAGTGGTTCGACAAGACTGGCGCCAAACCACTGTTCGCCTTCGGCCATGGGCTGTCGTACAGCCGGTTCGGCCTGGAGGGCCTCTCGGCTGCCCCGGCCGGCCAAGGCGTGGTGGCGCGCTTCAGCGTCACCAACCGGGGCACGCGGGCCGGCAAGACCGTCGCGCAGGTCTACGTGTCGGGCGCGGGCTGGGAGGCGCCGCGTCGGCTGGGCGCCTTCACCAAGGTGACGCTGGCACCGGGCGCGAGCGCGAAGGCCGAGGTCACGATCGACCCCCGGCTGCTGGCCACCTTCGACACCGCGACCCGCACCTGGCGGATCGCTGGCGGCGACTACAAGGTCATGCTCGCCTCATCCGCCGCGCAGACGCTGGAAACCGTGACCGTGCATCTCGATGCGCGCACGGTCGAGCAACCCAAGCACTGAGACGAACGCCATGCGACTGAACCTGGATCGACGCGACTTCCTGATCGGCGCGGGGGGCGCGCTCTCGGCAGCGGCCATCGGCGCCGCCCCGCGCGGCAGGGAGGTGCTGCTGCTGTGCTACTTCACCGGCCAGGACGAAGGCCGCGAGGGCCTGCGGCTGGCGATCAGCCATGACGGCTACAGCTTCAAGAGGCTGCGCTCCGGCGCGGGTTTCCTGACCCCCACGGTCGGTGAGAACCGGCTGATGCGAGATCCGTCGATAACGCAGGGACCGGACGGTGTCTATCACATGGTGTGGACCACCGACTGGTTTGGCGACGTGATCGGCCATGCCAGCTCGCGTGACCTGCTGAACTGGTCGCCGCAGCAGGCGATTCCGGTGATGCGCGCCTTTCCCGGGACGCGCAACACCTGGGCGCCGGAATGCGTCTATGACCCGGTTGAACGCCACTTCGTCATCTTCTGGTCCAGCAGCGTCGCGGGCCAGTTTGGCGCGACGGATCAAAAGGCTTTCGACGGCCTCGACCACCGGCCCTACTGCACCACGACACGGGACTTCCGCAGCTTCACGCCGACGCGGCTGTGGTTCGACCCCGGCTTCAATTCGATCGATTTCACGTTGCTGCGGCTCGACGGCGGCGCCCTGCGCGTGATCTTCAAGGACGAGACCCACGGCGCGAGGCTGGAGCGAAACCTGCGCACGGCCACCGCCGCGTCGCCACTCGGGCCGTTCGGCCCGGCCAGCCCGGCCTTCACCGAACACATGACCGAAGGCCCCACCGCCATCCGGCTGGGCGACCGCTACATCGTCTATTACGACATCTACGAGCAGCACCGCTTCGGAGCCCGCACCACGCGCGACTTCGTGACCTGGGACGACGTGACCTCGCGGGTGCAGTTTCCGCCAGACGCGCGCCATGGAACGGTGTTGCGCGTGCCCGCGGCACTGGCAGCCAAGCTGGAGGGGTAGGGCTCTTTCGCTTTCAGGGCGGCTGGCTTGAAGCTCGCACCAGCCGCCTGAGCCACGTGAGCGGCCTAACTAGACGAAGGCAATGACCCGCGCGATGCGGTCACCGCCCGCCACTCTGACGAGTTCGGCAGTTGCGGTGTGGCCGACGGAATGCCACTGGTACTGCGCGCCCATCACCCAGCCCGGCGCGTTGTTCTGCACCCAGGTGTCCACAAAGTTGGCGGTGAGCTGGCGCAGCCCTGCGTTGGGGATGGCCGCATTCAGCCCGGCGACGGCGGCGCCTGTCCAGTTCACCTGCACCACGCCGACCGCCAGCGAACCTTCCTTCCTGCGCACCTGCGCGCTCGCGCTTCCTGGTTGGTGCGCTGGCGCCGCGGGGCGCGCCTCGCGCATCGCTGCGCGCAGTGCGGCGTCCGACACATAGCTCGAGATCGGACTTTGGATGATGCCCAGCACCTGCGGGTTGCCCTGAGGGCAGTTCGACGTGACCGTCATGATCCCTTCGTCCGAGAACGTGGTGTTGGTGTCCCAGCCGCCGGAGCCTTCCACGCCGAAGAATGGGAAGAAGCCCGCCTCGAACGCGGCCTTGACCTCGGTATGGCTGCTCGCATCGACGGACTTGCCGGACGTGACGATGATGGAGATGCCGTCGACGATGAGCAGGGCGCTGGCGACGCGCGGGAGCGTGGCCGTCGGGCCGAAGAAGGTCGTCCAGTCCGGCGTGCCGTTCTGCCAGGTGTCGTTGTTGTTGTTGGAGTAGGCCAGCATCAGCGCCGCAGGCACGTACCAGGGCTGGTAAGTGGTCGGCCCTGCCGTGATGGTGCCGTTGGCGAGCGGCGTGTTCGGCACCGTGGTCACATGGGCGAAGTTGATCTGGATGTCGAGTTCGCTGGCGATGACCAGGCTGCTGACGGCGTCATAGCTGGCGTCGGTGCCGCCGAAGAAGTCCTCGAAGAAGCCTTCGACCCCGCCCTGCGCCCAGGTGTGGCTGACGTCGGACGACTCGGTCTGCGAGTTCAGGTTGACGCCGCCCGAGGGCGCGCCGGAGATGGTGTTGTCGATCGTCTCGATGGTCTGGTTGTAGGCCTTGATCGCGGTCTGGCCGCCGGCCGCATACCAGGCGATGTTGGCCTGCGTGACCGGGCCGTTGAGTGCGGCCTGGAACAGCCCCACGGTCTTGTTCGCCTGGTCGGGCGGCATGCCGCACGAGTAAGCCCACGCGGTGTAGACGGCGATGATGCTTTGGCCGGCGGTGGGCGGGTTCTTGGCCAGGTAGGTTTGCCACGCGGTGTAGTAGTCGCCCAGTGCGGCCTGGAAGGCGCCGGTTGCCGTGTCCTGGATGCGCGAGAGCAACGCCCCGTACTCGGACGAAAAGGTGTTGACGCCGCCGGGCGTCCAGTTGTTGACGATGGACATGGGCGGAATCGCGTCCATCAAGGCCCAGATTTCTTGTGAGGTCGCGCCGACGGCGATGTTGCCCTGGGCGAGCTGGAACTGCTGGTCGTTCAGGCTCAGCTGCGTGACGACGGCGTTGTAGTACTGCGCGGTCAGCGTTTGCATGGCTTCGGAAAGTGCGGACATCGTGGGTTCTCCTTGGGGGTTTCGGTCGGGGTGGCACCATTGATCCGGTGCTTCGACAAGCATGGAAGAACCCATCCGCCGCGTCTTCATGCGGCTCTTGCGTGGGGCGGTTCATCGCTTGCGTCCAGCGCAACTCGGCCGCCCGATTGATGCTCGATGAAGCGCAGCAAGGCGCGCATTTCGTCGGCCGTGCGCTCGCTGATGCTGGGCAGCGCGTGGGCGGTGCCGGGCCGGGCCTGAAGCACCTGCTGGCCGAGGCCGCGGATCAGCCAGTCCATGGAGATGTCGAGCGTGTCGCACAGCAGGGTGGCATGCGTCAGCGTGATCGGACCGCCACGCTTCCAGCGGCTGATGGCGGCCTCGTTGACGTGCAGGGCGCAGGCGAGTGCCGTCGCCTTGAAGTTGCCGCGCAGCTGCATGGCGGCGACGAGGCGGTCCCCGAAATGCCCATGCTCGGTCACCCAGTTCACGGTACTCAGCCCATCGCAAGTCCACAGGCGACAGGGCTTGGTGAGCTCGGGCGGGTCACCCGTACCCGAATGCAGTCCATGCGCATCGGACGGCGGTCGGTCGGCGGTGCGGTCACTGCTCATGTCAGGCCTCTTGATGAGCCGTCCGGATCGAGGTGGACGGGGTGGCGCTCACGCGCGTGAAGGGCGGCGAGGGCCAAGGCAGCCTGTGGAAATTCCAGCGCGGTCGCTGACAGTCCGTGGCGGGCCCTCGTTTCATGAAACGCAGGGACCGACCGGAACCCGACACGCGTTTGAAAGTCGGCCGGTCGCCGGCGGGCATTGGCGCATATGAGGCTGGATGCACCTCATAACTACGCTCTTCACTGAACAGGAATGGCGCGCACGCACCAAGTTTGATCTTGGGGGTTGAAGGGTAAACCCGGAGCATGGGCTGATCGGCCGCGCCAATACTTCATTCGAACGATCAAGGCTACTAACCAGACTTTCGCGCGGCATGCGGGCGCTTGAATGTTGTCCGGGCATGGTCGCGTGACCTGATCCAGCGAGCGTTGCGTTCTTGATCCGACCACACGCGGGCGCGGCATTGCGCCTCAGCGTGCGGGGCACCTTTCTGGGCGGTGCGGGCACGTCATTCGGTCTCAGGCCGAGCCAAGTCCAGTACCGCCATGCCGTTCCAACGGCACTCGGGGAGCGTGATCATGAAGAAGCCGACCACGGGCGCAACGCGTCGTGCCTTCACCTTCCTGGCCGCCACGCGCACGGCAGTTGCCGATGCGGTGCGGGGCGCTTTCGAGCGCGACATACCGCCCGCGCGGGCGGCAGCGCCACCACGCCGTTGGTCCGAACTGGAGCCGCTGGAGCCCCGGCTGCTGCTGTCGGCAGACCTGCCTGGCACGGGTGAGGCGACCGCCGAATATGCCGTCGTCGCCCCCGCCGCCGCGTCGCCCGTGCGGATCTCCTGGGGCAGCGCGCCTGGTGAGGCGCTGGACGCCACGTTGCGTCTCGCTCAGGCCGACGGCTTGCAGCAGCTGCAACTGCTGGACAACCGCTCCGGCGCGATCCTGGGCCAGCAGGCGCTGGATGCCGACCTCGACATCACCATCCAGGGCGGCCAGTTCGACGACGCCTTGCTCGTCGACTTGGATGGCGCCTTGGCCGGCCACGCCCTCAACGTCACGTTCGATGGCGGCATAGGCAACGACACGCTCAAGGGCGCTGCGGGAGATGCCGACTGGGCCCTGACCGGGCACAACGCCGGATCGGTCGGCGTGGTCAGCTTCAACGACGTGGAGAGCCTGCTCGGCGCCTCCGGCAACCAGGACACCTTCACCGTGAGCGCTGGCGGCAGCCTGAGCGGCCTGCTCGACGGCGGTGTCGGCGGCTTCGACACCGTGGTGCTGGACGGCGGCGCCTACCGCTCCATCGTCTACGCCGCCTTCGGCCCCGACTCGGGAACCATCGCGCGCGACGACGACGTGCTCCGCTACGTCGGGCTCGAGCCCATCTTCGACAACGCGTCGGCCACCGACCGCGTGATCCGCACGAGCAACAACACCGACAACGCCCGGCTCACCGAGCTCGGCGGCCTGCTCACCCTCGCCAGCACGGACGCGATTCCCACGTTCGAGAGCATCACCTTCGCCAAGCCGACCAACTCGCTAACCATCAACCTGGGCGGCGACTTCGGCATCCCCGTCATCTCCGACACCGACCGCCTGGAGATCCAGGCACTGAACCTGAACGCCGCCCTCATCGTCAACGGCGAGGCCGGCCTGGACGAGGTGACGATCAGCGGCAATCTCGCGCTGGGCGGCAACCCGCTGGCCATCAATGCCGAAGGCATCATCGTCAGCCCGGGCGTCGCGGTCGCCGCAGGGAACATCGCCTTCAACGCCGTCGCCGCCGTTGGCAGTGTGCCGACGCCTGACACGCTGCCGATTGCCAACGTCGCCGCTTTCATCCGCATCGACGGTGCGTCGCTCACCGGCGGCAACATCGCGCTGAACGCCAGCGCGAGCCTGGTGTCCTCGGTCGTCAACCTACCCACGCTGCCGAATGCCGCGTTGCTGGCGAACGTGTCCGCCACGGTCGCGGTCACGGGCGCTGCGGCCATCACCGCCAGCGGCATCTTCAGCGCGAACGCGACGTCCAACGTCGGCGCCACCGTGACCGCCACGCCCACCGTCGTCCCCGTCGTCGGCGAGGTCGCCACGGCCAATCCGGTGATCAACACCACGGCGCGCAGCAACCTGTCGGACAGCGCGCAGGTCAACGCCGGTGGCACGGTCAGCATCACGGCGGCCACGAACACGGTCGTCACCAGCGTGGCAGACGGCATCACCGCCGTCAACACCATCGGCACGACGGTGGCCGCGCCGGTCATCTTCGTCACCACCGAGGCCTTCATCGAAGACGCGGCCGCCGTCACCACTTCGGGCAGCCTGTCCGTGCAGGCGACGGCCGCCGGCACCCTCACGACGACGGCCAACTCGACGCCCGCCGGCGCAGCCGTCAGCCCCGACACGCTGGCGGCGCTTGGCATTGCTACGGCGGCCGGCCCGCAGACCGAGGCCGCCGCCATCGCGGCGACCACGCTGACCAGCACCACGCGCGCCTTCCTCGACACGAGCGGCGACATCGTGTCGACCGGCGCCGTGGCGCTGTTCGCGTCCTCGGCCTTCAATCTGCAAACGACGGCGAACGCCACGCCCTCGGTGAACGCCGACAACAACGGCTTTGCGGTCGCCACCAACCTGACGCAGATCGTCGACGAAGCCTTCGTCGACGGCAGCCCCGATATCACGGCGCCCACGCTGACGATCACCACGGGCGGGGGCAGCACCTTCAACGCACTGTCCCGCTCCGGCGCGGCGGGGCTGGACAACGCCAACCCCGCGCTGGTCAACGCCGGTTCACTGGCGCTCAACTCCAACCTGCCCAGCCTGGGGCCCATCCAGGGCAACCTGAGCCACGCCTACATCGGCGCCAACGCGGTGGTGGGGCTGTCCGGCACGGACGTGACCATCACCGCTGCCAACACCTCGGTCACCGATCTCAGCGCCGAGCCGCTGGGCGCCGCCTCCATCGCCGAGGAACAGGGCGTCGGCCGCTCGGTCGCGGCCAACGTGTCGGCCTACACCACGCGCGCCTCCGTCGAGGCGGGTGCCGCAGTCACCGGCGCAGGCGACCTGGCCCTGACGGCCAATGGCGACCAGACCGCGCTGGTGACGGCGCTCGCCGGTGCCGTCGCCGGGGAAGGCGCATCCGCGCAGACGATTGCGGCCTCGGTCACCGGCAATGCCACCAGTGCGTTGGTCGGTGCCGGCGCCGTGTTGAGCCTGGGCGGCACGTTCACGGCTCAGGCCAACCATCGCGGTACGAGCATCGTGCGCGCCAGCAGCAATGCCGCTGCGGCGCAGGCGGCCGCGCCGACCGAATCGCTGGCGCTGCCAGTCGCCGTCAACCTGGCCAACGACGCCGCGGTGGCCAGCATTGCCGGCACCATCACCGCCGCCGGCGCGATCACCATCAGTGCCGACGCCACCGTGCAGAACCAGGCCGAAGGCGTTGCCGGTGCGCAGGGCGCCGACGCGGCCACCACGTCCGCGGCCGGCCTGGTGGGCGACGAGATCACCTTCCTGTCCAACCGCGCCAATCTGGTCTTCGGCGCATCGCCGCGGCCGCCCGTCACCGACCCGGACGTCGACACCGGCAACCTGCTCGCGCTCGCCAACAACCAGACGCAGGGCAAGGCCGCCGCCGTGGGCGCCAACCTGGCCAACGCGGCGTCGACCGCCGAGATCACCGCCACCGGCTCGGCCACCTCGACCGGCGGCGCGCTCAGCGTCACGGCGACCAGCGACGTCGACTCGAACGCGCTTGCCAGCGCCAGTGCCGTACTCAACCTGCTGGGCGTGGCCGGCGGCATCGCCATCAACGCGCAGCAGTCGGACCGCGTCGCCTCGATCTCTGGCAACGCGCAGGCCAATGGCATCACGGTGAGCACCGCCGCCTCGGGCGACGGCACGCAGACGCTGGAAGCCAGCGCCGTCTCCGGCACCGGCATCCAGATCGCCGGCGTCGCGGGCGCGTTCAGCGCCACCCTCGCGCTCGGCCGCAGCAATGCCTTCCTCGGCAGCGGCGCCACGCTGACGCTGGGCAACGACACCGACCTCGTCGTCCAGGCCGACATGGTGCTCGTCAGCACCGCCGACGCCGCACCGTTCGTCGATGCCGGCAACACGCTGGGCGTGGGCGCATCCATCGAATTCAACGCCGGCGTCTACCGCACGCTGGCCGAGATCCAGGACGTGACCATCGTCGGCGCCGACGACGTCTCCGTGCTCGCCACCGGCGACTACCGCACCACCGCTCTGGCCAACGCCGGTGTCGGCGCCGATGCGGGCGTGGGTGCGGCGGTCGCGCTGCTGCTGAGCGACTTCACGACGACGGCGCAGCTCACCAACAGCACCAACTCGTCCACCATCACCGGCGGCCTGACGGTGTCGGCCGACCACTTTGCGCGTGCCACGCATGCGGCCGATGCCAGCGTCACCGCGGCCGACATCAGCGCCGGTGCGGCCATCGCRCTCGGCGTGATGCAGGGCGGGGCGCGTGCGTTCGCGGGCAACCGCATGGACGTGGCCGGCGCCGTCAACGTGACGGCGCTCACCGACACCTTCATGGACGCCGATGCGACGTCCAGCTCGCAGGGCGTCGACAGCGACGACCTGTTCCTCGAGTTCAAGCTCGACCTGCTGCTCGACCAGGCCTTCCGGGCGCTGCGCTCGGCGCTGACCTTCGACCCGGTGACGGCCGTTGATGGTGTCGCCGACACGCTCACCGTCACCGGGCACGGCCTGGCAACCGGCGACTCGGTGATCTACAGCAAGGGCGGCGACGACGAGCAGGTCGGCGCCCTCGTCGACACCGACGACTACTTCGTGCGCGTCATCGATGCCGACACGATCAGCCTGCACAACAGCCGCGACGATGCCTTGAACAACGTCAACGCGGTCGACCTGGCGCCAACGGCCGACTTCGACAACCTCCACACCTTGCAGCCACGTGTGCCTGGCGCGGTCGCCGAGCTGATCGGCGCCGGCCGGCTCGGCACCGGCGACGGCTCGGTGGGCGCTGCGGCGGCGGCGGCGGCCAACCTCGACTACAACTCGGCGCTGGCAGGCATCACCGCCAGCGCGCAGATCACGGCCGACCTGCCGGTGAGCGTGATCTCCACGCTGGATGCCGATGCCGACGCCTTCGCGACCGCCGAGGCCGTGGACTCGGCGGTGTCGCTCGGCATCGCCGCGGCGGCCAACATCAGCAGCCAGGGCAACCAGGCCTTCGTCGGCGGCAGCGTCACCGCACCGGGCATCGAGGTGCGTGCGCGGCTGGGCGGCAACGGCGTCTCCGACTTCACGGCCGAGGCCATCTCGGGCGGCGGCAGCGAGGCCAACCTGGGCGTGGCCGGCGCGTTCGCCGTCAACCTGAGCTCGCCGCTGCTGCCGCTGAACCCCATCGTCATCCCGATCCCGGCGCTACCGGCCGCGCCCGCCATTCCCGGGCTGCCGCCGATCACGCTGCCCACGCTGCCGCCGCTGCCGGTCATTCCGGTGCCCACCGGTGGCCAGCAGGCCGCCGTCGTGCTGGACGGTGCCAACCTGACGCTGCTGAACGGTCGCGACCTCCTCGTGCGCTCCGACTTCATCGGCAACTACAGCGCCACGACCAGTGCGACGCCGCAGTCCACCGCCGTTGTCGGCGTCGGGCCGTCGGTGTCGGCCAACGCCATGACGCAGCAGTCGCTGGCCGAGATCCGCAATGCCGTTGTCACCGGCACCGGTGGCGGCGTCGAGTTCCGCAGCGACATCGACGTCATCGCCACCGGCGACTACACGGCGACGGCCACCGCGACCGCGGGCGCTTCCAGCGCCATCAGCCTGCCCGCGGCCGCGGCGCTCAACTACAGCGACCTGAACACGGTCGCGCGCATCGCCAACACCAGCAGCCCGTCGGCGATCAACGGCAACCTGCGCGTGCGCGCCGACCACGACTCGCTCAGCACGCATGCCGCGAACACCGACAGCGGCGTCGGCGGCACCGCCAGCGTGGGCGCGGCGCTCGCGCTGGGCTATGTGCTCGGTGGCGCCGAGGCGTCCAGTGCGATGGACATCGACGTGCTTTCCGGCACGGTCACCATCCAGGCCGACAACCAGAGCCTGCTCGACGCCGATGCCGTCTCCGGCCAGAGCGGTGCCGCCAACGACCCGGCGGGTGATGTCCTCACCGAGGAGCTGGAAGCGCAGTTCGAAGGCCTGCTTGCACTCGCCGGCCAGGGTGAGATCCCGGAAGACGTCATCCGCATCCTCCAGCGCGCCAGCGCCGAAACGGCGGACGGTCCCATCGGCGCGGCCGCAGCCGTGGCGATGAACCTCGACTTCGGCTACTCGGAGGCCGCCTTGGCCGACGGCAGCCGGCTCGAAACGTCGAACGCACCCGTGGTGGCCGCTACCGGCGACATGGATTCCGATGCGCTGGCCACCGCGGCCAGCGTGGACGCGGCCGCCGGCATCGGCGTGGCCGTGGCGATCAATGTCGACGCGCAGCGCATCGAAGGCGCCATCGGCGGCGACATCACCGCGCCGGCCATCACGCTTGAGACCGCGCGCAGCGGCGACGGCATCCACCGCCTGAACGCGCTGRCCATCTCCGGCGCGGGCGCCGAGGACGTGGGCGTGGCCGGCGCCTTCGCGCTCAACCTGTCCGGCGACCCGCGCGACATCCTCGAAGGCGACGCCACCGGCGGCGGCCAACTCATCGCCCGCATCCTGGACGGTGCCAACCTGACACTGACCGAAAGCACCGACGTCACCGTCACGGCCACCTATGTCGGCGACTACAACGCGACGGCCCGGGCGGCGACCGGCGGCGGCACGCTCGGCATCGGCCCGTCGGTTGCCGTCAACGCGGTCGTGCATTCGACCATCGCCGAGATCGGTGCTGCCTTCATCGCCGGTGCCGACGACGTCATCGTCACGGCCACCGGCACCTACACCGCGGACACGCTGGCCGTGGCCGGCGCGGACAGCGACGGCAGCCTGCCGGCCGCCATCGCGCTGACCGGCACGCAGAACGACACCATCGCCCGCGTGCGCCCCGGCGAGACGATGAGCACGATTGGCGGCGACCTGCTCGTCACCGCCTCGCACACGGCCACGGCGAACACGACCGCGGATGCCGCCTCGGGCGGCGCCGACGTCGGCCTGGGCGTGGCGGTGGCCGCGGGCGGCCCGCTGGGCGGCGCGCGCGCCGAAGGTGGCCCCAACATGACGGTGGCGGGCGACGTCACCGTGCTGGCCAACACCGTCGCCGACGCCAACACGGACGCCGAGGCCAGCCAGCTCGGTGCGCTGGTCAGCAGCTTCACGGTCGACGAAGAGACGCAGCGCCAGCTCAAGCGCCTGGCGACGATTGCCGGCGTCGATGACATCCTGTTCCCCTTCGTCGACCCGCATCCGCCGTTGCAGGCCCACTTCAACGCCGAGACCGAGGTCGATGACGCGGCCAACACGATCAAGATTGCGGTGCCGCACGAGTTCGATGCCGGCGACGCCGTCGTCTACCGCAACAACCAGGACGACACCAGCCTCGGCGGCCTGACTGACGGCACCACTTACTTCATCAGCTTCGCCACGCCCGACCGCTCGCAACTGCGCCTGCACGCCACGCGCGCCGATGCGCTGGCCGCCACGAACGCGATCAACATCGCGCCGGTGCTGGACGCGGAGGACCACCACACGCTGGTCGTCGCGCGCACCTTCGCCGCTGCGGCCGTGGACAGCACGGCCGAGACAATCAATGTCGGCAACCTTGCCGGCCTGAGCGACGGCGATGCGGTGAAGTACTTCAACGGCGGCGGCACCAGCGTCGGCGGCCTGGTCGACGGCCGGCTCTATTTCGTCAACGTCGATGCCAGCGACCCGAATGCGATGCGCGTCCAGCTGTTCGAGACCCGCGCTGATGCGCTGGCCGGCACGAACGTCATCGACCTCGACGGCGCCGTTGCCACCGGCGCGGCGCACCAGGTCGTGAAGGTGGTGGACGCCTATCACTCGCGCATCGGCGCGGTCGACCCCGTGGCCAGTGTCGACGACGGGAACAACCGGCTGAACATCCCGACGATGGGCTTCGCGAACGGCGACTCGGTCGTGTACGAGAACAACGGCGACGACGAGACCATCGCCGGGCTGGCGGCCGGCGGGACCTTCTTCGTGCACATCGTCGTTGAGGAAGACCTGCCCATCGGGCTGTCCTTGCACAACAACCGTGCCGATGCAGAGTCCGGCGCCAACGCCATCGACATCGCGCCGGCAGGCGACAGCGACGTCGCGCACACGCTGCGCCTGGCCTATGTCGTCGACCCAGCGGCGGTCGTCGACAGCGACCAGAACACCATCGACCTCTCGGCCGCGCGGGTGCACAGCGGCGAGGCCGTGGTCTACCGCAACGGTGGCGGGGCCAGCATCGGCGGGCTGGTTGACGACACCGTCTACCACGTGCTCGAGCTGCCCGGCACCGGCCGCGTGGTGCTGATCGACGGCGGCAAGGTCGTCGACCTGGACGCCTCCGTCGCCACCGGCACCGCGCACCGCTTCGAACGCGTGCTGGTGGACGCGCCTGCCGAGGACAACGTGCCCGACATCAGCGTCGGCGCGGCCGCGGCCATCGCCGTGGGCGCGGGCCGGCCGGTCTCGGAAGCCCGTATCGGCGCGGGTGCGACGCTCGTCGCCGACGACATCGTCGTCACCGCCTCGATGGACTTCGACGCCGATGCCGATGCCGACGCGTTGCAGATCGGCAGCGCGCTGGGCGTGGGCGTTGCGGCGGCCGGCAACTATTCGGAAGGCAGCCACATCGCCGAAGTCGGCGCGGGCGCGACCGTGACCGCGGACACGCTGTCGCTGACCGCCTCCGGCGTCGGCGACCTGCCGTTCGACCTGGACGCCAACGCGGCCAGCGCGGCGGCCGGCCTGGGCGGCAATGTCGCCGGTTCGGTGGCGGTCAACGCGCTGCGCAACCACACCGCGGTGCGCATCGGCAACGACGCGACGGTGACCGTCGATGGCCGGTTGGACCTGCTCGCCAACCTGCGGCGTGACGGCCTGAGCTTCGTCGATGCCGGGCGGGCGCGCTCCGATGCATTGGCTGGCGAGGTCGCGTTCGGTGGCCTGGCAGCGGCCGGAGCCTCGGTGGCCGGCACGATCACACTGCAAGGCGACCTCGTCGAGGCCTCCATCGGCGAAGGCGCCCTGGTCACGGCACCCGATGGCGTGAACGTGCGCGCCAAGACGCTGCACGACTTCGACAACACGGCCGTCGGCGGCTCCATCAGCGCCGTCTTCGCCGCCGCGGTGGGCGCGGCCTTCAACTACACCAGCAGCGAAGCGCGCGCGCAGGTCGACGGCTCGGTCGAGGTCGATTCAGGCAGCCTGGATGTCATCGCCACGACGGACGTCGTCTATGACCCCGACGCCCTCGGGCTCGCGGCGGGCGGCCTGATCGCCATTGCCGGCTCGGCCGAAGGCAACGTCATCAACAACACGACCCGCGCCGGCATCGGCGGCAGCGGCACCATCAACGCCAACGCCGTGCGGGTCAGCGCGAGCGACACCTCCGAGCTCGATACCGACACCGGCGCCCTGGCGGCCAGCACCGTCGGCGCCGCCGGCGCGTCGGTCGCCGCCAACATCATGAACAACACGGTGGAGGCCTTCATCGCGGGCGCCACCGTGACGACCGATGACGGCAATGTCGTTGTCGGCGCAACGTCGAGCTACGACGTCGATGCGCTGGCGCTGGGCCTGTCGGCGGCCGGCCTCGTGGCCGGCGTCGGCAGCGTCAGCGTCAACATGCTGACCAACACGACCAGCGCCTCCATCCGCGGCGGCGCGGTGATCGAATCGGCCGGCACTGTCTCGCTCGATGCGGACGACAACAGCACCGTCCAGGCGAACTCGGGTGGTCTGGCGGTCAGCCTCGGCGCCGGCGTGGGCGCGTCGGCCGCGCTCAACACGCTGGACAACACCGTCGAGGCCTACACCGACGATGCCGACATCGAGGCCAACGGCGACATCAGCATCGATGCCACGTCGGCCAACGACGTTGACGCGCTTGCCATCGCCTTCGGCGCCGGCGGCATCGTCGGCGGCTTTGCATCGGTCACGATCAACACGGTGACCACCACCACCGATGCGTCCATTCGCACCGGCGGCACCATCGACGCGCCGGCCATACGGTTGTCCGCACGCGACGACTCCGTGCTCGATGCCGATTCGGGCGGCCTGGCCGTGTCGGTCGGCGCCGGCGCAGGCGGGTCGTTCGCGCGCAACGAGATGGCCACCGAGGTCAGCGCCGGCATCGGCGGGGCGGACGTCACGACGTCCGAAGGCAATGTCGGCATCACGGCCACGTCCAGTTTCGATGTCGACGCCAGCGCCCTCGGCTTCTCGCTGGCCGGCCTGGTCGGCGGTGTCGGCACCGCGTCGATCAACGACCTGGCCAACACGACGCGGGCTTTCATCGACACCGGCGCCGAAGTGGATTCGGCCGGCGCCGTGCAGCTGACCGCGCTCGACGACTCGCTCGTCGTCGCCGATGCCGGCGGGCTGGCGGCCAGCGGCTTTGTCGGCGCAGGCCTGTCGTTCGCGTCCAGCAAGGTCATCAACACCGTTGAAGCCGTCATCGACGGCACCGTGCCCGAGGGCGAGACGCCGGCTTCGGTCACCGCCGTCGGTGCGGTGACGCTCACCGCGACGCTGAGCCCCGAGGTCAGCGCCGGCGCCGTCGGCTTCTCGGTCGGCGCGTTTGCCGCAGCCAGCGGCGCGGTGGCCGTGTCCGAGACGGGCGGCCGCGCACGCGCCGCGATCCTGAACAAGGCCACCGTCGAAGCCGCAAGCGTTTCGATCCAGGCGAATGCCGATGCCGGCGTCGACGCCGATGCCGGCGGCCTTGCCGGCGCGGGCTTCGCGGCGGCCGGCGTGATGATTGCCGAGACGGTCGCCGGACACGGCGCCAGCGCGGAGGCGACCGGCGTCATCACCACCGGCCAGCTCGACGTGGCGGCCAAGGCGACCCGCGCGGGTGAAGCCGACGTGAACTTCTTCGGCATCGCTGCCTTCACCGGCGAGGTCGGCTTCGAGGCCGAACGGACGGCCGGCGACACCGAGGCGATCATCGGCGAGGGCGCCGATATCACCGTCACCGGTGGCGGCAGCGTCAACGTGACCGCGACCTCCGATGACGTCGCCGACCCGCACATCGTCGACATCGCGGCCGGCGCCTTCATGATCGGCGCGCAGGCCACGTCGGCCGTCATCACGTCCAACACGCGCGCCAAGGTCGCGGGCAAGGTCAGCGGCCGCAACGCGACCGTCTCGGCCACGTCGAACAAGGAAGCCGACGCCACCACCGACATCCTCAACCTGAGCATCCTGAGCCTGAACGGCGTGGCGCTCTCGGGCATCGTCAGCGCGCTGCCCGCCGACCTGCCGATCCCGGTCACGCCGCCCTTCGACACGGTGGCCGACGCGCTGATCGACGGCGCCACCGAAGCCTTCCTCGCCAAGGGCGCCGACATCGATCTGACGGGTGCGCTCGCCGTCACGGCCACGTCCGACAACGACGCCAGCGCGAACAACCTGTCGCTGACGGTGACCTTCGTCAACGTGGCCGACACGGCCAGCCTGGCCAAGGTGCAGGGCTCGACGCAGATGCACATCGACGAAGGCGCGTCCATCGACGTCGGCTCGTTGACCAGCAGCGCGTCGGCCACCAGCGACGCGACGGCGGGGCTGGATTACGCCGGCGTGTCCGGCGTCAACGTGCAGCTCGCCGACGTCAACGCGACGACGGGGCATCTCGTCGCGGCCTACGTCGGCCCGGCGAAGAATGCCCCGCTCGCCGGCCAGCCGGCCACCACGCTCGCCATCGCCAGCGGCGGCATGAACCTGACGGCCACGTCGGTGAACACCGCCAGCGTGGGCCAGGTGATCGTCGACGCGAGCCTCGTCACCGTGGAGAAGGTCAATCCGGTCGCGGACGCGGGCGGGCAGACGCGCGCCCATCTGGGCGGTGCCTTTGTCATCAATGCCGCCCACGCCGATGCCACCGCAACGTCGATCAACACTGCCGAGTCCGAGGCATTGGCGTTCGAGCTGAACCTCCTCGACATCGACCAGTCGGAGAAGTCCGCATCCACGACCCACGTCACCGAAGCCTTCGTGGGGCAGGGCGCCAACCTGACGGTCAGCGGCGCGATCAACCTCAAGGCCAGCTCCGACAACGAAGCCACCATCGACCAGATCACGCCGCTGGACCTGGGCGCGGTGGAACTCAACTTCGTCAAGTCCACGGCGAACGCCGGCGGCGTGACGRTGGCCTATGTGATGGAGGACGCCGACATCCGCGCGACCGCCATCACCGCCGATGCGTCGGCCGACAACGAGGCCAGCGTCGACCGCTTCCAGTTCGCGGCGTCGGTGTTCTCGCTGCAAAAGGCCGAGCCGACGGCGATCACCAGCCACCAGGTCGGCGCGTGGATAGGCGCTGCACCCGGCGCCGCCGCACAGGCCAGCCTGGCCGGCACGATCACGCTGACCGGCGGCATCACGCTGAACGCCACCTCGGTCAACGAGGCTTCTGTCGGCGAGGTCAACATCGCTCTCGCGCTGGTCAGCGTCGACCTGGTGAAGCCGGTCATCAACACCGGCGGCACGACCCGCGTCTCGGTGGGTGGCAACTACACCATCAACGCCACCGGCATCAACGGCCAGGCCAACGCCACCAACACCGCCGGTTCCGACACCGTGCCCATCAAGCTGGGCCTGGTGCTGGTGACCGAGGTCAACACCGACGTCCGCACCACGCACGAGACCGAAGCCATCGTCGGTGCCGGCGCGGGCTTCGTGCTCAGCGGTGGCGGCATCACCCTGGGCGCCACCTCGCGCAACGATGCGCGCCTCAGCCGCTTCGAGCTGGGCGCATCTCTGGTCAGCGTCGGCACCTTCAGCCCCACCGTTGTGACTCAGGGCGCGACCCGGGCCTTCGCCGTCGAGGGCGCCCACGTGACCGCCGGCAGCCTGAGCCTGAACGCGGCCGCAGCCAACAACGCCAGCGTGTCGGCCGACATCGTCACCATCGGCCTGGTCGACTTCTCGACGATTGCGCCGGTCGTGCACACCGAGCACGTCGTCGATGCCTACCTCGGCCCGCGCGCCGGTGTCGGCTCCAGCGGCTTGGCCGGCAGCATCAACGTGGCCGGTGCGCTGAACGTGAGCGCCGGCCAGGTCGACAGCGGCAACGTCGCCAGCCTGGATTCGCTGACGATCTCGATCTCGCTCGGCAATGGCGATACGGTCGAGCCGGATGTGCTGGCCGCCGGCCAGACGCTGGCCCACCTGGGCGGCGCCTTCGCCATCAAGGCAGGGTCCGTGAACGTCACCGCGCGGGCGCCCAACAACCGGGCGACGAGCGAGGTGTTCGCGCTCAACGTCGGGCTGGGCAACTTCGGCGGCAGCGACATCCCGGTCACCGTGGCGCACCAGACGGCGGCCTATGTGGCCGACGGCGCCAACATCGGCGTGAGCGGCGGGCCGCTGGCCTTGCTGGCCGAAGCGACAGGCCATGCGTCGGCCGAGAACCTGAGCATCTCCATCGGGCTGCTCGACATCCAGGAGATCACCGCCCAGGCACGGGTGCAGGGGTCGACGAAGGCCTACATCGGCGGCGGTGCGATCCTCAACGCCGACGACGTGTCCATGCTTGCGCGCTCGCAAGGCAACACGGCCGATGCCGGCATGACCAGCGTCGGCGTCGGCCTCATCAGCAGCACGACGGCCAACCCGACGGCGTCGACCGAGCACAACGTGGACGTCTTCGTGGCGGGCGGCGCCACCGTCAATGCGGACGACGTGTCTCTCTCCGCCGTGCTTGGCTCCACGGCCGACGCCGATGTCGACACCGCAGGCTTCGGCATCGCGGCCRTCGGCAGCACCAACCCGAGCGCCTCCGCAACCGACCTCGTGCGCGCCTTCGTCGATGGTGTCGTCTCGGTCAGCTCGCTGGAGCTGGACGCCAACGCCAGCCGTGTCAGCACAGCCGACACCACCGTGGTGTCGATCGGCATCGTTGGCAGCTCCGGCGCCGACTCCACAGCCAGCACGACGGGCGACACCCGCGTGGCCTTTGGCTCCTCGGCGCGCATCACCTCCACCGGCAACGTGGCCGCCCACGCGGTGGCCAACAACCGGGCGACCGCCAAGTCCAGCGGCGGCGGGGGCGGTGTGATCGGTGCCGCCACGCTCGATTCCAGTGCCACGCTGACCAGCGACACGACGGCCTATCTGCACGAGAACGCACAGGTGCTTCAGGCCGGCAACTTCGAACTGAATGCCATCGCGATCAACACCGCCAAGGCCGACACCACCGCCGGCACCGGCGGCGCGATCAGTGTGCGCGGCGCTCAGGCTACCGTCACCGTGACGCCCTCGGTCGAGGCCGTCATCGACAACAACGTGTCCATGCAGAACATCGGCGGCAGCGTGACGCTGCACGCCGAGTCGCTGCGCGCGGAGGGCGACTCCACCGCCAAGGCCTATGGCGGCGGCGTGGTGGACGTCGGCGCGTCCAACGCCGACGCGATCGTGCAGCCGACGGTCAACGCCTTCATCGACACCGGTGCCACGCTCGACGTGGACGGGTCGGTGACCGTGGAGGCCTTTGCGCGCGCACAGCCCGCGCAAGCCCTGAACGATTTCTTCAACCCCGACCAGGCGACCATCGACGCCGACAGCATCAGCTTCACGCAGCACGGGCTGTCCAACGGCGACCGCGTCACCTACGACCCGAACGGCAATTCAGCCATCGGCACTGCCGACGGCAGCACGTTGCAGACCGGGCGCGAGTACAGCGTCATCGTCACCGGCGAGGACACTTTGCAGCTCGGAACGGTGTTCGACGCCTCGACAGGCAGCACCGCCGACCCGCTGGACCCCAACGTCGGCGTGGACGCCGCGCGCGACACCATCCGCTTTGCGGTGCCGCACGGCTTCATCTCGGGCGACGCGGTCAAGTACACGCCGGCCGGAACGTCCGTCAGCACCGGCCTGAACGGCTCGAACACCTTCTTCGTGCGCAGCATCGACGAGTTCACGATCAGGCTCTACGCCAACCGTGACGAGGCCCTGGGCAACGGCGCCTTCTTCGACCGGACGTTCTCGCCGGTCCTCGTCAGCGAAGCCGACGACACCATCACCTCGGTCGGCCATGGCTATGTCGAGAACCAGGCCGTCACCTACCTGGCCCCGCCAGCGCGCCAGTTCACCAGCGAATCGGTGGATGTCAGCTCGGGCACGCCGACCGACAACGACCAGATCTTCTTCCAGAACCACGGCTTCAGCGTCGGCAACCGGGTGACCTACCGGGTCGAGCCCGGCGGCACCGCGATCGGTGGCCTGACCTCGGGCACGAACTACTTCGTCATCGTCATCGATGCCAACCACATCCAACTCGCGGCCACGCGGGACGCGGCCGACCCGGACGATGGCGACGACGACGTCGACACCACGCCCATCGCACTGTCGCCCGACAAGAACTCGCCGGCCAACCAGGATCAGCATGTGCTCGAGCGCCAGACCATCGGCGGCCTGAGCAACGGCGTCACCTACTACGTGCGCAACATCGCCGGCAGCACCTTCCAGCTGGCGGCCACGCCCGGCGGCGCGGCCATCGAGCTGAACGGCAGCGGCCGTGTGGGCACGCACCGGCTGTCGACGCCGGGCCTGGACCTGACCGCGCAAACCGGCGTCCACCAGCTCCGCCTCGACCTGACCAGCGCGCCCGGCGGCAACCACCTGCTGCGTGGCGAAGCTGGCGTGTCGCTGCGCGAGCTGTCGCCCCCGGCGGGCGATGGCCAGAGCTCGGCGGTCGCCAAGGGCGGCGGCGGCGGCTTCGTCGCGGTGGGCAACCCCGACGGCAACCTGGTGCTGACGCAGAACGTGCAGGCCTTCATCGCCCCGGCGCTGCTCCAGGCGGGGGGCAATGTCGACGTGCGCTCCAGCTCCGTCGTCAACTCCTCGGCCTATGCCAGCAATGGCGGCGGCGGCTTCGTCGCCATCGGCGATGCGGACGCCAACAACGACACCAACCACAGCAACCGCGCCTACATCGGTGTGGACGACGGCAGTGGCAACATCGTCGGCGACAACGTCGTCGTCGAAGCGCAGGGGCACCTGCGCGTGTCGGCGGAGTCCACGCTCGATGCCAAGGTGACGACAAACGCCGATGCCGGCGGCTTCGCAGCCGACGTCGATGCCGAGTCGCGCGGCACTTTGGATGACGAGACGCAGGTGGTGGCAGGCTCGAACGCCCGCGTCACGGCGCGCAGCGTGTCCCTGCGCTCGCAGTGGCTGCACCTGAACTACACCTACAAGGCCGATGCCGACGCTGGCGGCCTGTATGCGGACGCCGAAGCCACCTCCAACGGCAGCGTGCTGCCGGACACGACCACCGCGATCCGCAGCGGTGCGCAGGTCACCGGCTTCGAGGGCGTGGACCTGCGCGCCATCACGAACGACGTTGACATCGATGAGACCGGCACCGCCGACGCCACCGGCCTGTTCGGCGGCGAGGACCGCTACAAGGATGCCGTGTTCGAAGTCGACACGCTGATCGATGCCGACGCGAACGCGGTCGTCACCGCCGGCCCGCGCCTCTTCCCCGGCCCGGGCGTGCCAGCCATCGACGTGACGCCACTACAGCAGCCCGGTGGCTTCGACCGGCTGGCGCTGTTTGTCGAGATCGATGCCGAGGAAGGCACGCGCGACATGGACTGGGACGCCAACGTCGTCCTGCTGCCCGGCCCCAACCCGACGCTGATTGTCGGCCCCGACGGCCGCATCCAGAAGGCCATCAACGCCAGCGTGCTGGGCGTGGGCAGCGCCATCGGCTCCTTCGTCGACCCCGACAACAACGGCTCGTTCGTCGTCGCCGACATCATCAACGACAACGACCGCGGGCAGGCGCTGTTCCGGGCCGACAACGAGGGCAACGCCGACATCACCACCGTGCTGCCCAACGGGCCGCTGTTCACCTTCAGGGAAACCTACGTGAAGGTGGACATCCTGAACCAGTCCGAATACGACATGGTCATCAGCGACATCGAGGTCGTGAACACCTTCCTCACCACGGCCGAGGACGAAGTGATCATCGAAGTCGATCACGTCGACAACTTCGAGTTCGACGTCAACCACGACTTCAAGCCAACGCTGATCACCATCTCCAACACCTTCGACAAGGAGGACGGGGCACAGCCCGACATCACGTTCGACGGCGTGGTGAACAACCCGATCGGGATGACCGACGTCTTCAACCAGCGCGGCGACATCCTGTCCAGCCTGCCGGGCGGCGGCGAGTTCCCGACGCCTCCTGGGCTGATCCGCACCGACAGCTTCCGCATCGACGCCGTCAGGGGCAGCGTCGGCCGCGGCGACTCGCAGCGCCTGCGCGTCGAGATCGTCGAGAGCAACGACGGCCCGACCGCAGCGGCCGACCGCTATCGCACGTCGGACGCGGGCGGGGCGAACTTCATGGAGCTGCGCGGCCTGCTGCGCCGCGCACTGACGGGTTCTGAGGCCGTGACCGGCTTCAACGTCGACGTCGAGCGCATCCTGTCCGGCAACGCGCGTGCGTCCAATGTCGACCTCGAACTGCTGAACGGCCTGCTGCAACCCACCGTCGTGCCTGGCCCCTACGAGATCGAGGTGTTCGAGTCCGCGGTGGTGAACACACCTGCGAACCCACCCGGCCCGCCCGGAGCGCCGCCCCGCACCACCATCGTCACCGACCACTTCCGCCAGTCGCCTGGCACCGTGGCCACGGTCTTCCCGCGCGGGGTCTGGGGCGCCGGCTTCAACGCCGTCGACGTGCGCTACGTCGTCGGCCAGCCGCAGGATGCGCAGCGGCGCATCAGCAGTGGCCGCAACATCGACATCGTCGGCCTGCCGCAGGACACGACGCGCTTCATCAACCTGCTGGGCTACACCGACATCCGCGAGGGCGGCCCCTTCGCAGCGGGCAACATCGACGTCCTGACCAACGGCCACATCACGCTGACCGAAGAGCTGGGCGACATGCGCATCGGTCGCATCGAATCGACCCAGCGCAACGTGAACCTGACGGGGCGCCTGGCCGACATCATCGACGCGCCCGACGACCCCGAGGCCGACGTGCTCGGCGTCAACCTCACCTTCTCGGCGCCGCAGGGCCGCGTCGGCACCTTCGAGAACGCGCTGGAGATCGACTCCTCGCACCCGAGCAGCGGCGTGGTGCGCGGCGATGCCGCTTCCGACATCGTGCTGATCGAGACCGAGCTGGACATGAACGTCGACCGCATCCGATCGGAGTCGGGCGACGTGTCGCTGACGACCGTGCGCGGCAGCATCCTCGATGCCTTCGACGATGCGGCAGCCGACTCCATCGGCGTGAACCTGTTCTTCTTCGCCAACAGCGGCCGCATCGGCGACAGCGCCAACGACTTCGACATCGATTCGTCGACCGCCCGGCCCGGACGGCTGTTCGCCAATGCGTCCAGCAGCATCTACCTGCTCGAGACCGACAGTTCCATGAACGTGCAGCAGGTGCTGAGCCCGGGCGGGATCATCCGGCTGACGGTGCCGGACACCATCGCCACCGACGAGGACCTCTACCTGATGGAGGGCGGCCTCATCTTCAGCAACGAGGCCGGCATCACGCTGAATGTCGGTGACGACGTCGACACCCGGCTGGAAAGCCTGATGTTCACGCCGAGCACCGTCACGATCAATGGCGACTTCGGCGATGCCGACCCGGGCCGCGGCTCGCGCATCGTGCTGCGCGGCGCGATCTTTGCCGACCGCACCACCATCCAGACTCTGCGCGACGACGATGAAGTGCGCGTCGAGAACAGCATCCTCAACAGCTTCATCTTCACCTCCGGCGGCGACGACCTGATCTTCGGCTCGGACGCCGGCAGCGACGACCCCGACCTCAACGACACCACCTACTTCGGCGACTTCATCGACGCCGGCCCGGGCAACGACCGCGTCTTCGGCCTGGGTGGCGCCGACATGATCTTCGGCCGCGACGGCGACGACATCATCGAAGGCGGTGCGCACGGCGACAACATCGACGGCGGCGGCGGCGACGAYGACCTGCGCGGCGGTTTCGGCAACGACCTGATCCACGGCGGTACCGGCTTCGACGACATCGACGGCGGGCGGGACAACGACATCCTGTTCGGCGACGAGGACGACGACCGCATCGACGCCGGCACCGGCGGCATCAACATCATCTTCGGCGGCGCCGGCGACGACGTGCTCAACGGCTCCGACGAGGGCCGCGACGGCATCGACGGCGGCGAGGGCCGCGACTACGTGTTCGGCCATGGCGGCAACGACGTGCTGCTGGGCGGCGCGGGTGACGACATCGTCGACGGCGGCGCAGGCGACGACATCATCCAGGGCGGCGCCGGCAAGGACGTGCTGCTCGGCGGCGCAGACCACGACGTGCTGTCGGGCGACGACACCACGGCGGGCGACGACAACGCCGTCGACTACTTGTACGGCGACTTCGGCACCAACGGCAACGAGCCCGGCTCCGGCCGCGACCGGCTCGACGGCCAGGGCGGCAACGATGTGCTGTTCGGTGAAGGCGAGGACGACGAGATCATCGACACCCTCGGCGCCAGCAACCTCATCAACGCCGGTCCTGGCGACAACCCGGCGGTCATCGTGCTGCCGGCGGCAACGCCGAACCCGGTGGTCGCGGTCAGCACTGACGATCCGCTGGCGGTCAACACGCTGCCTGCCGGCCCGGCCTACGCCGGATGGTGGGCCGAGATTGCCGGATCGGCGACCAACTTCGGCCTGTCCGGTGGCGTGGGCGACGCACTGGACACGACGGTGGCCGTCGATCCGCTTACCGGCGAGCGCTACGTCGCCTGGGCCGACGGCCGCAACGGCAACCATGAGATCTACGTGGCCAAGGCGACGGCCGCCGGCTGGGTGATGCTGGGCGGTTCGGCCGCGGGCGGCGGCGTCAGCGACACGGCCGGGCATTCGCGCCTGCCGTCACTGGCCATCATCAACGGCCGCCCGACCGTGGTGTGGAGCGAAGTCCACGCCACCGGCATCGACATCATGGGTGCGCAGTACGACGAGGCCAGCGACACCTGGGTCACGCTGGGCAACTCGCTGCTGCCGGGCGGCATCAGCAACACGGCGCGCGCCAACCAGGCGCAGATCGTCGAGACCGAAGGCCGCGCCCTGGTGACGTGGATAGACACCTCGTCGGGCTCGGCGCAGATCTACGGCCGGGTGTTCAACGGCGCGAGCTGGGTTGAGATCACGCCGGGATCGGCCACGGGCGGGGGCATCACGCACGCGGCTTCCGTCGCCGAGTACGACGTCGCAGCCGAGGGCGACCGGATCGCGGTGACGTGGAGCGGTGCCCCCAAGGGCGCTGTCAGCCGCGACGACGTCGAGATCTATGCCCTCGTGCGCCAAGGCGCCGGCTGGGTCGGCCTCGCCGTTTCGGACTCGGGTACGGGCCTCTCAAACAGCCCTGCCAACGAAAGCCGCGAGCCCGATGCCGCCTGGCTCAATGGACAACTCTTCGTTGCCTATCGCGAGCGCGTCGGCGACTTCGAGCAGATCTACGTCAAGACCTACGAAGGCGGCAACTTCTGGGTCAGCGCCGGGCCGGATGGCGCGGTGAAGCAGGGCGTGAGCAACACCGTCCGCCGCTCGCTGGACCCGAAGCTGGAGTCCGGCGGCGGCGAGCTCTTCCTCGTCTGGGCGGACCACAGCAACTTCGACTACGCCGACACCGACGCTCGCCTGTACGCCAAGCGCTGGAACGGCAGCCAGTTCGTCGAGACGCTGCCCGGTGACGCGACCGGCGGCGGCATCAGTGCCACCGGCGGCAAGTTCTCGGCGCTGGACCTCACGGTCGACGCGCAAGGCCGGCCCACGGTCGGCTGGACGGACGACAGCGCCGGCCTGCCGCAGGCCTATCTGCGCACGGTCACGGCGCTGCCCGGCCAGGTGTTCGTCGCCGCCGGTGGCAGCAGCGTGCAGGCCATCCTGAACGCGAACGATCTTGGTGCGGGCGACGTCATCGTGCTGGCGGCGGGTGTCCATGCCGGCTTCACCGTCGGGGCAGGGGACGCGGGCGTGACCATCCTGGGCGCGCAGGGCGGCGGCTCGGTCGTCACCGGCGCGGTCAACCTCCAGGCGGCCGGCGTGCTGCAGCGGCTGAGCCTGAGCGCCGGCGTCACAGTCGGCGCCGGTGCCAGCGGCGCCGCGTTGGTCGACAACCTGATCGGCTCAACCGGCCTCGTCATCAACGGCGGCTCGCAGCTGCAGGTGCTGCACAACCGCTTCAACGGCACGACGGGCGTCACGCTCGCCGGCGCCGCCAGCGGCCTCATCGCGCACAACGACGTGTTCGCATCGGCGACCGGTCTGGCGATCAACGCCGCGTTCAGCGGCAGCATCGACGACAACGACTTCCGCAATGCCGACGTCGGCGTGCGCTACAACGCCGCCGCACCGCTGGGCGGCAACCGCATCCACGACAACACCACCGGCATCATCAGCACGGTGGCCGGCACGACCAATGCACTCGGCTTCGTGGCCGGCAGCACGCCCAACGAGATCGACGGCAACAAGACCGGCGTCGAGCTGCAGGCCGCCCGCATGCAGAACCAGCACCTCACGGGCAACACCCTCGGCGTGACCGGCAGCGGCATCCTCGGCGGTGCCGACCTGTCGACCGCGAACGTCATCGAGGGCGGCGTGGCCGGCGTGGCCAGCTTCTCGGGCAGCGTGCAGTTCAACCGCATCGGGCTGGGCCGCTTCGGCGTCCTCGCCACCGAAGGCAACGTCATCGAGGGCAACCAGATCTACCGCACCACCCTCGCGGCCGTCGTGGCCAGCGGCGTGGCCAACGTCCGCATCGAAGGCAACACGATGGCCTCGCCGGCCGGCGACCTGATCCGCGTGGCGGGCGGCGCCAAGAACGTCGAGGTGCTGCACAACACGCTGTGGGCCGAAAGCGGCTATGACATCTTCGTTGCCAACAACTCGCAGGCCGGTTTCTTCAGCGACTTCAACAACCTCTACACCAGTGGCACCGGCAAGGTCGGCTTCTGGACGCGCGACTTCAGCGACGTGCTCGACTGGCAGGCCGACATCGCCCGCTTCGACCTGCACTCGGTCGGCGCCACGGTGGTCAACCCGGAATGGGCGCGGCCGCGCTTCGAGAGCCGGCACAACGACGAGTACGCCCTGATGCCGATGTTCGGCACCCAGCGCTTCACGTCGCCGCTGCAAACGCCGGAGCCGGGCGTTGCGCACATCGCGCTGCGTTCGCCGGACCTCTACGTCGACGCCGTGCGCGAACGCGCGCTGCCGATCCAGTGGGAGAGCTTCAACAACACGGTCGGCTCGCGGGTCCGCATCGACCTCTACCGCGACACGGCGGACGGCCCAGCCTTCCTGACCACGATCACGGCGGCCACGGCGGACGACGGCGAGTTCCTGTGGACGCCCGAGGACAGCGGCATCGCCTTCGGCACCCATGGCCTGCGCATCCAGGTCTCGTGGGTGGACAACCCGCTGGTGCTGGACCGCAGCCAGGAGCCCTTCGTCGTGCCGGAAGACGGCAGCGACTACTTCGTCGACGACGCGTCCAACGTCAACGACGAGTTCACGCCCGGCGCCATCGGCAACAATCGCAACACCGGCAAGCTGCCGACCGCGCCCAAGCCCTATGTGACGAACCTGGCGCGCGTCTATGACCTGCAAGCCGGCGACACGGTGCACATCGACACCGGCAGCTATTCGATGATCGACCCGCTGGTGGTTTCGGGCAGCACGGACCGCGGCTTCGGGCTCGACCAGGGCTTCACGCTCACCGGGCCGACCAACACCGCGCGCATCGCCGAGTTGCTGCCCGCCATCCCCGGCGACCGCAGCCGACCGCTGATCGAGCTGGACGATGCCGACGGCATTGCCGTCGAGCACCTGACGCTGCGCGACGCACAGCGCGGGCTGTACGCGCATGGCGGCAGCGACGGGCTGTCGGCGAGCCACGTCACCGCGTCCGGCCACCTGCTCGAAGGCATACGCATCGAGACCCGCTCGCCGGCGGGCAGCTTCACCGAGCTGACGAGCACCAACAACGGCGGCGTCGGCGTCCACCTCGCCGGCGAGATCGGCAGCCTCACGGGCTCGTCGGCTTCCGGGAACGCGGGCGGCGGCTTCTTCGTTGGCGCCGCGGTGTCCGACATCAGCCAGAACAATGCCATCAGCAACACCGGCATCGGCTTCGACATCCGCAACCCGGGCGCAGCGACCATCCAGCGCAACCTGAGCTTCGGCAACACGCGCGGCATGGTGGTCTCCAACGCGGGCGGTGGGGCGCCGGCGCTGGTGGGTTCCACGACGCTCGCGCCCCTCACCGCCAACGTCATCTTCCAGAACGTGCTGAGCGGCCTGACCGGGCGCGGCAACGTCATGGTGGCCGGCAACACGGTGGTCGACCAGACCGACGCGGCGGCCATCGGCATCCGCGTCGAGAACGGCGCGACGGCGCGGTCCAACGTCGTGCGCGGCAACGGCATCGGCATCGACGCGAACGATGCCACCGTGCTGGGCAACCGGGTCTTCGGCAACAGCGTGGTCGGCATCCGGGCCAACGATGCCGAACTGCTGGAGAACGTGGTCTATTCGAATCCGGTCGGCATCGAGATCACCGGCGCCGACCTGACCGTGCGCAACAACATCATCTACGACAGCACGACGGTCGGGCTGCGTGTGAACGCGGTCGACGGGCTGGAGATCGTCAACAACACCTTCTTCGAGCCGACGGCGGATGCCATCCGCATCGAGGGCGCGTCGAAGAACGTCAACGTGCGCAACGACATCATCTGGGCTCAATCCGGTATCGGCATTGCCGTCGATGCCGATTCGCAGGCCGGCTTCAGCGCGGACAACAACGTCTTCTTCCGCGCGATTTTCGGCACCGGCCGCATCGGCACCTGGGACGGCGTCGAGCGCGCGACGCTCGCGAGCTGGAAGGCCGCGACGGGCACCGACACCGACAGCATCTTCGCCAACCCGCTGTTCGTTGATGCCAATGGCGCCGACAACGTGCTCGGCTTTGAGGCCGGCGTCAGCGACGGCCGCGACGACGACTTCCATGTGCGCAGCCTGTTCGGCAGCTTCCACGGCGGCTCGCTGGCGCCGGTGGAAGGGCCGAGCTTCATCATCCCGGGCTCGCCGGTGGCGCTGACCGCGGTCGAGACAATCGACGCGCAGCAATCGTCGGCCATCGACCGTGGCGACCCGAGCGACCCGTTCAACCGCGAGCCGGCCAACAACGGCGGCTACGTGAACGTCGGTGCCTACGGCAACACGGAGCAGGCCTCCAAGAGCGCGGCGGAGTTCATCATCGTCATTGCGCCGAACGGCGGCGAGGTGATCGAGCAGCAGTCCGTGTTCGACATCCGCTGGAACCACGCCGGCGGCACGACGGTGGACATCGAGGTCTCGTCGACCGGGCCCGCCGGCACATTCGAGACCATTGCCGCCGGCGAGGCGAACGACGGCCTGTATCAGTGGACGGTCGACCCGACGCTGTTCCCGGCGGGCGACGACTACGTCATCCGCGTCGTGTCGTCGGCCGACGCGACGATCAGCGACATCTCGAATGCGACGTTCGAGATCGACGAGCCGCCGCTGCAGGTTCTCGCGCTGACGCCGAATGTCTCGGGCTTCGCGGTGCGCTTCAACCGCGCGCTGGATCTGGCGCAGTTGAACCTCTACGACGGCGCCGGACCGGGGGCCGCGCTGGGTGCAGCGGACATCGTCGTGACCGGCCCCGCGGGCCAGGTCCGTGGATCGGTCGTGATGGACGCCGACAACATGGGCTTCGCCTTCGTGAAGACCGGCTCGGCGCTTGCCGACGGCAGCTACACGGTCACCTTGACGAGCGGGGCAGCGGCCTTGCACGCGGTGAACGGTGACCTGCTCGACGGCAACGCCGACCACAACCCGGGAGACGATTTCAGCGTCGCCTTCAACGTGAGCGGCAGCGCGGCGGCGAAGGTGTCCATTGCCGACTTCGCCCGCGGCCCCGGCCAGGAAGCGGGCGTGCCGACCGGCGCGGCAGGTGTGCCGGTCCGGATCTCCGGTGCCGGCTCGTTCATCACCGCGGCCTTCGAGATCCACTTCGACCCGACGCTGCTGCTGGTGACGGGCTTCTCCAATCCCGCAGGCGGCACGGCCACCGTCGACCTCAGCACGCCGGGCGTCGCCAGGGTGCAGGTCGTGTTCGCCGTGGCCGTGAGTGGCGCCGATCTCGAGCTCGGCCGGCTGATCGCCACGGTGCCGGCGACGGCGCCTTACGGCGCCAGGCAGGTGCTGGACGTTCGCAATGTGTCGGTCAACGGCACTGCGCTGGCGGCGGGCGACGAGGACGGCGTTCATGTCGTCGCCCGTCCCGGCGACACCGATGGCAACGCGGCCTATTCGTCGCAAGACGCGCTCTACATCCAGCGCGTCGTGGCGCGGCTGGACACGGGCTTCAAGGCCTTCCCGCTCATCGACTCGCTCATCGTCGGCGACGTGAACGGCAGCGGCCGGCTGGAGTCGGCCGACGCCCTGCTGATCCAGCGCAAGATCCTGGGCCTGCCGACGCCTATCCCCGACGCCGTCGCGAGCCCGCCCGCCGCGAAGGCCATCGAGCCCAGTGACGTGGCGCGCTCGCTCGAACCGGTGCCGCGCTCAGTGCTCTCTTCGGCGCCGCTCGGTATGGCGGCGGCCGGCCCAACACAGGTTGGCGCGCCGGTCATAGACTGGAACGCGCGCCCGGCCTCGGCCCCGGCCGTGCCGCCGTCGCCCAAGGCCGATCAGGGCCAGGACTGGCTGGATTCCTTCGTCAACCACCTCGGGCGGACCCAGGATGAGCGCAACGCGGCGTTCAGGCTGCGCATCTCCGCAGTACCCACCGTCGCGCCCAAGGCCACGGTCACCTTGTCAACCATGGAAAGAAGGTAGCGATATGACGATTTCCAAAACTCGCCGGTGGCGCAGGATGATGGCGGCCGGCGCACTCGCGTGCATGGCGTTCAGCAGCCACGCGGAGATCTTCTACGGTGGGCAGACCAAAGGTGTGGCGGGCAGCCAGGTCGATCTGACGATCCATGCCCGCGCCGGCACCGTGCTGGACTCGCTCGACATCGTGCCCGAGCTGGCGGCGGTCGCGTCCATCCTGCACCTTGTCTCCTTCGATACGACGGCAGGCCTGACCGACGGCGGATCTGGCTTTTGCACGGATCAGGCGTGTGCCTACTTCTACCTGCCGGACAAGACTTTCGCCGAGGACACGCTGCTTGCGCGCTACCGCTTCACGATCGATCCGGCCGCGCCGCTCGGCGTGGTGCCGTTCGACACGGGAGTGACGGTCGGCATCACGCCGCTGCCGCTGCCGGGCGCGCTGCAGTTTGAAGTGGTGGCCGTGCCCGAGCCGTCGAGCTGGCTGCTCTTGCTGCTCGGGTCGATCGCGATCCCGCTTGCGCTACGCCGCGCGCGTGGCTAGCTGCGCGAGCAGTTGGAGAAGCAGCATGAACTATGTGGATAGCTATGTGATCGCCGTGCCGACCGCCAAGCGCGAGGCTTATCGCCAACTGGCGCAAGACGCCTCAGCCGCGTTACGGTCGTGCCGATGTTCACAGGCTCATCAGCTCGCTGGACGTGCAGTCGCGACCGCGGTCCTTTGAAAGGTAGAGCGCTCGATCGGCGCGTTCCAGCGCAGCGTCCAGCGTCTCACCCGGGCGGGCCTGCGCGATGCCCGCGGAGAATGTGTATGAAATACCTGCGTGCGGCTTCAGCGTGCCTCGCACGCGTTCAAGCGCCGTGCAGGCGTCCGCCAACTCGGTGCCGGGCAGCAGAAGCAGGAACTCTTCGCCGCCATAGCGCCCCATCGATTGGCCGGTACGCAAATGCGCCTGGGTGTGCGAGCAGAAATGGCGCAGCACTGCGTCGCCGCCAGCGTGGCCGTGGGTGTCATTGATCTTCTTGAAGTGATCCAGGTCAAGCAACGCCATGCAGACCGGCTGTGAATGGCGGCGTGGGTCCTCGAGGGCACTGTTGGCGAGCTTCATGATGTGGCGTCGGTTCGGAACGCCCGTCAGTTCGTCTGTAAATGCTGCCTGGAGCGCGAGTTCGTGTGCGTGCGCCAGTTCGGTGGCCATGCGCTGGTTGGCCCGCAGCAGGCGTTCGCAGTCATCCTTCTGGTCGCGCAGCGACTTGCGCTGCAAGTACAACGCCACGAAGGCCCCGACCTTGCTTTCCAGCACCAGCGGCGGGATCGGCTTCACCAGAAAATCGACCGCGCCAGATTCATAGCCCTGAAACGCTCGCGCGGTGTCCATGCAGGCCCCAGTCAAAAAGATAATGGGCACCTCACGCGTGCGCTCATCGTCACGCATAGCTTCGGCCAGCTCAAAACCATCCACGCCAGGCATGTTGACGTCGAGCAGCGCCAAGGCGAAGTCGTATTCGCGCAGCCGCTCCAACGCGACCGCGGCCGACTGGGCAGAAACAACTTCAACGCCGGGGCGGTCCAACAACAACTTGTTCGAAGACAAGTTGTCAGTGTCGTCGTCGACATGAAGGATGAAGGCGATCTCACGGGTCGGCAGCGTTGGCTCCCGAAGAGGACATCCTTGAACGTTATCAAGGGCGCGAGCCAGCGTGGCGCCGTTGAAAAGGCTCTTTCAATGCGTTACTCGCGACCCGCCAGCTGAGTCCTCAGAAGTTTCAGCAGCTCGTCGGTCCGGACCGGCTTGCTGAAGATGAAGCCCTGGTACATGTCGCAGCCCAGGCCCGCCAGGCAATCGTGCTGTTCCTGCGTTTCCACGCCCTCCGCCGTCACGGTCATGCCCAGGCTGTGGCCGAGGTCGACGACGGTGCGCGCAATCGCCAGGTCGGCGGCCTGGCCGGGCAGGTCCATGACGAAGGAACGGTCGATCTTCAGTTCGTCGAGCGGGAAGCGCTTCAGGTAGCTCAGGGACGAGTAGCCCGTGCCGAAGTCATCGATGGACAGCGTGACGCCGAGCGACTTCATCTCGTTCATCAGCGAGATGCCATTCATGACGTTGTCCATCAGCATGCTCTCGGTGAGCTCGATGACGATGCGGTGGGCCGCTATGCCGGTGTCCGCCATGGCCCGGCGCAGCACGCCGCAGAGATCGCCCGAGATGAACTGGGGTTTGGCCACGTTCAGCGCCAGCTTGAGGCTGCCGAAACCCGCTTCGGTCCAGCACGCGGCGTCGCGGCAGGCCTGCTTGATCACCCACTCCCCGAGCGCCGAGATCAGGCCCATTTCTTCTGCCAGGGCGATGAAATTCCCCGGCTGCAGCAGGCCGAGCTCGGGATGCTGCCAGCGCACCAGCGCTTCCGCGGCAACGATGCCGCCGGTGGTGAAGCTGACCTTGGGCTGGTAGTGCAACAGCAGCTCGCCGCGCTGGATGGCGCCGCGCAACTGGGAGCCCAGCTTCAGCCGTTCATAGGACACCGCGTTGAGCTCCAGGGACGCGAACTGGATGTGCGTCAGCGCCTGGGCCCGGGCGTGGGTGGAAGCCAGTTCGGCACCTTTGCGCATCGCCTCGGCCGAGGTGCCGTCTTCCGGTGAAACGGCGATGCCTATCCATGGCGTGGCCACGATGTCGTGCGCACCCAGCTCGACCGGCTCGGCCAGCAGCGTGACAAGCCGCTTGGCCAGCACCTCGATGGCCGCCGCACTGGGCTGGCCTTCCAGCAGTACACCAAAGTGATCGGCCCCCAGCCGGCCGACCCTTGCCGCCGCGGGCTTGCCGTTGTGCGGTGGCGGGCTGTGGTCATTGGCGAAGCGCTCCAGCCGGTGCGCCAGCACCTGGGCGAGCCGGTCCGCCGTGGACTGGTCCACCGTTTCCCTGAGCTGCTTGTATTCCGGGATCTCGATGCTGAACAGCGCCACCGATCCGCCCACGGCCTCGCGTTGCTGCAGCAGCGAGTCGGTGTGGCGGTCGAACTGGCGCTGGTGAGGCAGGCCCGTGAGCGCGTCGAAGTTGATGCGCTGGACGTGGTACTGGTGATAGGCGAGGGTGTTGCGCACCCGCAGGACCAGCTCGCTGGCGTCCACCGGCTTGGCCAGGAAGTCTGTCGCACCCAGCTGGAGGGCGCGCAACTTGGCATCCGCACCGGTCGAGGCGGTCAGCACGATGACGGGTGTGTAGCGCAGCTCGGGGTCGGCGCGGATCGCCTCCAGCACCTCGAAGCCGGACATCTGCGGCATCATCAGATCGAGCAGCACCAGCCCCGGTTCCTCCCGCCGCAGCAGGGCCAGCGCCTCACGCGGGTCATTGGTGGCGACGAAGTTGGCATAGCCCTCGTCCTCGAGGTAGGTCTGGATGAGGTCCGTCATCAGGGCCTCGTCGTCGACCATCATGACCTTGGCCTCGAGGAGCGGGGCGTAGTCGGGGCGGTTCGGGGCCTGCATGGCGTTCTTGTCGGCGGGTGCGGCTGCAACTGACGGCATGGTGGTGGGGCTGCGGGGCTTCATCAGACGGCCCGCGTGGTGTCGGCGGCGGGCGTGCCGCGAAGGATCCGGCTTTCAAGGCTGCGCAGCAGCGCCATCGTCGTGTGTGCACCGTGGCTGTCGCCACGCGCAGCGGCTTCCTCCAGCGCGCAGGCCGGCTCGAACAGGTCGTCGTAGCCCATGCTGCCGCCGGCGCCCTTGAGCCAATGGGCAAGCGCTTCCAGCGCCACCATGTCTGCGGCCGCGAGGGCGGCGTCCATCTCGGCAAGCTTGAGCGTGAACTGCGTGACGAAGCGCGCAATGATGCCGCCCAGCTTGGGGTGACCGATGAGGCGGGAGATGATCACCTGGCTGTCGGCGACCCTGCCTGGTGGCGTCGTCGAGTGCGCGTCGCCGGCATCCCCGGTGACGGCTTCGCCACCCAGCCGTGTCGCGAGTTCGCGCATCAGGGTGTCCACGTCGATGGGCTTGGTCAGGTGGCCGCTGAAGCCGGCCTCGTCGAGTTCCCGCTCGAAGCCCTTCATCGCGTTGGCGGTCAGCGCAATGATGGGCAGCGTCACGCCCCGAGCGCGCAGCTGCCGGGTCGCTGTCTGGCCGTCCATCACAGGCATTTGCATGTCCATCAGTACCAGGTCGTAAGACGCGGTCTCCATCAGGTCCAGGGCCATCTTGCCAGTATCTGCCTCGCTGACCTGCAGACCGGCGCCTTCAAGCAGCACACGCACCAGTTGGCGGTTCTCCTCGCCGTCGTCGACGACGAGCACGTGCCCGGCCGCGAAGTGCCAGCGTTCGCCCGGCAAAGGGCGTGCCGCGGCGATGTCGCTGACGCGCAACACCGCTGGCTCCAGCAGCGTCGTGCCGGCCAGCGGGCCGGCAGCCAGCCAAAGCGTGAAGGTCGTGCCGGCGCCATGGACGCTGCTGGCGACGATGTCCCCACCCATCGCGCGCGCAAAGCCGCGGCTGATGGTCAGGCCCAGGCCCGTGCCGCCAAAGCGGCGTGTCGTCGTCGACTCGGCCTGAACGAAGGGCTCGAAGACGGAGTCGAGCTTGTCGCTCGGGATGCCGATGCCGCTGTCCTGCACGGCGATGCAGTAGCGCGCCACGGGGCCCGCCGTGTCCAGGTAGAGCCGCACGCGCACGCCGCCGCGCTCGGTGAACTTGATCGCGTTGCCGACGAGGTTGGTGAGGATCTGGCGCAGCCGCACCGCGTCGCCCTCGATGCGCGCCGGCAGGGCCTCGGGGAACTGCAGTTCCAGCGTCAACCCCTTGTCCTGCGCGCGTTCCGACAGCGTGTGCACCACCTCGTGCGCCACCTGGTGCGGTGCGATGGGCAGCCGCTCGGCCTCCAGGCGGCCGGCCTCGACCTTGGACAGGTCGAGGATGTCGTTGATGAGATTCAGCAGATGGCGACCGCTGGAATGGATGATGTCCAGGTGCCGGGCCGCCTCGTCGGGCTGGCGCAGGCCGCCGCGTCGCAGCACCTCGGTGAAACCGAGGATGGCGTTCATGGGCGTGCGGATCTCGTGGCTCATGTTGGCCAGGAACTGGCTCTTGGCCTCGTTGGCTGCATCGGCCTGCTCCTTGGCCACGCGCAGCGCCTGGCCGCGCTGCTCCAGCTCCGTCACGTCCTGGAAGCTGATGACCACGGCCTGCAAGCCGCCTTGTTCGTCCAGGATGGGCGAGCAGTTGGCGCGCAGCGAGAAGCGCACGCCATCCGTCTCGCGCGTGACGTTCAGATGCACGTCGCGCTGGGCGCTTTGGGTTGCCAGGGCCTGCTGCCACGGCAATGCCTCCGCCGCGACGGCACCGGCATCCTGGTGGCTCCACGCGAACTCCGACGGCGAACGGCCCACCAGCTTGCTCTCTGGGACGCCCAGCATCTGGCTGGTCGACGTGTTGGCCAGCACGATGGCGCCCGCGCGGTCCATCACGATCAGGCCCTCGGTCAGCGTGTCATAGGCGGTGCGCACGCGCTGCGGCACGGCACGCGACGGGTCCAGCTCGCGCAGCATGCGGCGCAGATAGCCCCAGAACAGCAGCAGGCAGACGCCGAAGGTGAAGGCCGACAGCCGCAGGCTCGGGTCCTGCAGCAGGCTGCGCCAGCCGTCTGCGCGCAGGGGCTCGAAGCGCAGCTCGACCTGGCCCCAGGGCTGGCCCGCCTGCCAGACCGGCACGACCAGCGCCGCATCCGTGGAAGCGCCGCCAGCCGGGGCCTGCCAATGCTGGCTGTGTTCGGCGAGGTCGACCAGCAGCTCGCCGGCCTGGTCGCGCACGCCGATGGATTTCACGTCCGGGTTGCGCTCGCGCAGGAAGGCCAGCGTGGCCTGCAAGGTCTCGGGCTGGGACTCGTCGATGACGCTGGAGACGGTGATGGCCACGGTCTCCGCGAGTGTGGCGCGGTGCTGGCGCGTCAGTTGCTCGGCGTCCGGCACGATGCCGAGATAGCTAGCGGCCAGGCTGGCACCGACGGCCAGCGCGGCGAGGCCCAGTGCCAGGTGCACGCGCGACGACATCCAGCGCGTCAAGGCGGAGAGTTTCATTCGGTGGGCTCCGGCGTGCGGCTGCGGCGGTCGTCGAACAGGCTCTCGACATCGGGGTCGGCCTCGCGCGCTGCGCGGTCGCCGCGGCGGCGCTTGGCGGCGCTGGCGGCGGCCAGCACGGGCAGCGGGTCGATCATCTGCCAAGCCGGCAGCGCCGACAGCATGGAGCTGACCAGCACGCCGCCACGCACCAGCCAGACGACGTAGCCGATGGACAGGCCGCTGGTGATGGCGATGCTGGAGGCCATCACCTGGCGGTGTTCGGCGCCGGGCTCGGCCATCTGGCGCTGCAGGTCGTCGAGGCGGCGCAGCAGGTCGTCGCTGCGCAGCAACTGCGTCAGCGATGCGGCGGTCAGGTCGCCGTACTGCGGCAGCAGCGCCGTGGCCAGCACCGCGTCGGAG
>NZ_JBGCUM010000032.1:0-76263 GCF_054177665.1 Roseateles sp. P5_E8
CGTCCCACTCCCAGCAGAAGTTCTCCATGAACTGGCTGGGCAGCTCGACGGCGTCCCACTCGACGCCGGAAATGCCCGACACGCCCAGGTCGTTCACCTGCGTCAGCATGTGATGCAGGCCGTGGCCGAACTCGTGGAAGAGGGTGATGACGTCGTCGTGCGTCAGCAGCGCCGGTTTGTCGCCGACCGGAGGCGCGAAGTTGCAGGTCAGAAGCGCGACGGGCGTCTGCTGTTCACCCGTGGGCTTGAGCCAGCGGCTGCGCACCTCGTCCATCCAGGCGCCGGGGCGCTTGCCATTGCGGGCGTAGAGGTCGAGATAGAACTGGGCGATGAGCTGGCCGCCGCGGCGCATCTCGTAGAACTTGACGGTCTCGTGCCAGACCGAGGCCTTGGCCTCCGAGATGGACACGTCGAACAGCCGCTCGATGATGGAGAACAGCCCGCCGACGACCTTGGGCGCGGTGAAGTAGAGCTTCACGGTCTGGTCGCTGAAGGCGTAGCGGGCTTCCTTCAGCTTCTCGCTCCAGAACGAGACGTCCCAGCTTTCCAGCGGCTGGCCCTTGGCGAATTCGCGCAGCTCGGCCAGGTCCTTCTCGGCGAAGGGGCGGGCGCGTTTGGCGAGGTCGCTCAGGAAGGTCGTCACCTCGGCCGGCGTGGACGCCATCTTGGGCGCCAGCGACACCTCGGCGAAGCTGGCGTAGCCGAGCAGCTGCGCTTCCTCCTGGCGCAGCGCGACGATCTCGCGCATGGCGGCGGTGTTGTCCCACTCGGGCTTGCCCGTCTCACTGGCACGCGTCACGTAGGCGCGGTAGAGCATCTCGCGCAGCGCGCGGTTCTCGGCGTACTGCATGACCGGCAGGTAGACCGGGAAGTGCAGCGTGATCCGGTGTTGCGACTGACTGCCGCCGTCGTCCAGCTTGGTTGCATCCAGCACGTCCTGCGGCACGCCGGCCAGCTCATCGGCCGTGGCGATGTAGCTCCAGCCGTCGGTCGCGTCCAGCACATGCTCGCTGAACTGCTGCTGCAGCTCGGCGCTGCGCTCCTGGATGGCGGCGTACCGCTCGCGGGCCTCGCCCTGCAGCTCGGCGCCGGACAGCACGAAGTCGCGGATGGCGTGCTTCAGCAACTGCTGGCGCGGCGCGCTCAAGGACGCGCCCTGCGTGGCCACGACAGCCTTGTACTTGGCGAACAGCGCCTCGTTGGCGCCCATGGCCGTGCTGAACTCGGTGACGGCCGGCAGCACCGCGTTGTAGGCCTCGCGAAGCGCGGGCGTGTCAGCCACGGCGTTGAGGTGGCCGACGGCATGCCAGGCCGTGCCCATGCGCTCCGTCGCCGTGTCCAGGATGCGCGAGAGCGCGTCGTAGTCGGCGGGCGTCTCGGGCTTGGTCGCTTCATCGAGCGCGGCTTGCGCGGCGGCCAGCAGTTCGGTGATGGCGGGCTGGACGTGCTCCGGCTGGATGGCCGCGAAGTCGGGCAGGGCGGCGGTGGAGAGCAGGGGATTGGTCATATCAGTTCGACTTGAGGCTTCGCTCCGCGGATTCAAGCGTATTGACCAGCAGCATGGCAATGGTCATCGGGCCCACCCCGCCCGGCACAGGGGTGATCCAGCCGGCGACTTGCCGGACGCCGTCGAAGTCCACATCGCCGCACAGCTTGCCCTCGTCATTGCGGTTGATGCCCACGTCGATGACGACGGCGCCGGGCTTGACCATGTTGGCGGTCAGCATGTTGCGGCGGCCGACCGCGGCGACGACGACGTCGGCCTGGCGCGTGTGGTGGCCGATGTCCGTTGTGCCGCTGTGGCAGACGGTGACGGTGGCGTTGGCTTGCAGCAGCAGCAGGGCCATGGGCTTGCCGACGGTGTTGCTGCGACCGATGACGACGGCGTGCTTGCCGCGCAGGTCGAAGCCGGTGCTTTCAATCAGCTTCATGCAGCCATAGGGCGTGCAGGGGCGGAAACCGGGCAGTTGCGTCATCAGCTCGCCGGCGCTCAGTGTCGAGTAGCCGTCCACGTCCTTGGCCGTCGCGATGGCCTCGATGACCTTGTGCGGATCGATGTGCTTGGGCAGGGGCATCTGCACCAGGATGCCGTGGATGCTGGGGTCACGGTTGAGTGCATCGATGCGGGCCAGCAGATCGGCCTCGCTCAAATTGGCTTCGTACTTCTCCAGCACCGAATGCAGGCCGGCGTCGGCGCAGGCCTTGACCTTGTTGCGCACGTAGACATGGCTGGCCGGGTCGTCGCCGACGATGACGACGGCCAGGCCGGGCTGTTGGCCTTGAGCCGTCAGCGCGGCGGCGCGGGTTGCGACTTCCGCGCGGATGGACTTGGAAAGGGCGAGGCCGTCGATCAATTGGGCGGTCATGTCAGTGTTGCTTTCTGGAATGCAAAAGGCCGCTGGGATGCAGCGGCCTTTGGGAATCAGTTGGAGTTCAAGCCTTGGCGGTCGCGCCCAAGGCAATCTTGAGCAGGTCCGCCACCGTGTTGGCGTTGAGCTTTTCCATGATGTTGGCGCGGTGGGCCTCGACCGTCTTGATGCTGATGCCGAGGTCGTCGGCGATCTGCTTGTTCAGGCGGCCCGCGACGATGCGCTCCAGCACTTGCGCTTCGCGGGTCGTGAGCCGGGCCAGCAGGGCGTCGCGGCTGGCGGCTTCCTGGTGGCTGGAGAAGGCTTCGCGGGCCTGGTCGAGCATGCGCTCCACCAGGGCCAGCAGCTCTTCTTCCTTGAACGGCTTCTCGATGAAGTCCATCGCGCCCTTCTTCATCGTCTGCACGGCCATCGGCACGTCGCCGTGGCCGGTGATGAAGACGATGGGCAGCGGGCTCTTGCGCTCGATGAGGCGGTCCTGGAGTTCCAGGCCCGTCATGCCGTCCATGCGAATGTCGGCGATGAGGCAGGCGACTTCGCGAGGGTCGTAGCGCGTCAGGAAGGATTCAGCCGAGTCAAAGCATTTGACCCGGTAGTCCTTGCCTTCAAGCAGCCATTGCAGCGAGTCGCGAACTGCCTCGTCATCGTCGACAACGTAGACGTTGCCCTTCTTGGGGATCAAGCTCATGGTGTGGTGGGTTCGGTTCTCTGAGCGCTGCTGGCGGCACCCGGGTTGGGGTCCTGACGCAGGTGTTCGGGTGTGATGGTGACGGGTATCGTGAACGCGAATCGGCACCCGACGACCAGGGAGCCATTGTAGAGGTTCTCGGCTTTTATCCGGCCCTGGTGGGACTCGACGATAGACCGGCATAACCCTAAGCCGATGCCCAGGCCGTCGGCCTTGGTCGAGAAGAAGGCCTCGTACATGCGGGCCAGCACCTCATCTGGCAGGCCCGGGCCCATGTCGGTCACCGAGAACTCGATCTGCCCGCCCAGCTCGGCGCTGTGCTTGGGCACCACGCGCAGCTCGATATGGCGGCGCGAGGTGGGCAAGGAGGCGTTGTCGATGGCTTCGGCCGCGTTCTTCAGCAGGTTCATCAACACCTGCTCGATGAGGATGGGGTCGACCATCATCTGCGGCAGCCGCTGCGCGACATAGGTGTGGATGGCGACGTTGCGGCGGCGCAGTTCGATGCCGGCGAGCTCCACGGCGTCCTCGACGATGTCGGGCGCAAAGGCCGGCTGGCGCTGCGGCTCGCTGCGCTTCACGAAGTTGCGGATGCGGTGAATGATCTGGCCGGCCCGCTCGGCCTGCTTGGCCGTCTTGGTCAGCGCGGCCATCAGCGCTTCCTTGTCGATGCTGTCGGCGCGCACGCGGCTGACCATGCCGTTGCAGTAGTTGGTGATGGCGGTCAGCGGCTGGTTCAGCTCGTGGGCGACGCTGGAGGCCATCTCGCCCATGGTCATCAGCCGGCTCGTCACCTGGGCCTTGTCGGCCTGCAGGGCGGCCTGGGCCTCGGCGGCGCGGCGCATTGTGATGTCCGTGGCGATCAGCATCTGCGCCAAGCGGCCGTCGGTCCATTGCAGGTAGCGGGCGCGCACGTCGAACCACATGGCCAGCGATTCGACGTAGACCTCGCGCGGGTCCGAGCCCATGTCGGTCAGGGCCTCGGAAGGCAGGCCGGAGTAGTCGTCCACCTCGTCCGTGCCGTCGTTCAGGCCGCCGTGGCGGCTGGTGGTGCCGACCAGTTGGCCGCCGGCCAGCAGCGCGTGGCCGGCGGGGTCGGCGCCGAACCAGAGGCGGTAGCTGCGGTTGGCGAACAGCAGCTCGGGCGGTGTCACCGACAGCACGGACACGGCGGCGTCCAGCCCCTCCAGCACGGTGGTGAAGCGCTCGTGCGAGGCGGAGAGCTGGTCGCGCACGCGCTTGGCCTCGGTGATGTTGGTCATCGAGGTCATCCAGCCGGTCTGCTTGCCCTTGGTGTCCACCAGCGGCGAGACGTAGACGCGGGCGTCGAAGGACGAACCGTCTTTGCGCTGGATCTTCACCTCCACGCCGCCCGATGGGCTGCGGCCCTGCAGCTCCTGCTGCAAGAGGCGCGCGTTCTCCTCGCGCCGGTCGTTGGGCCAGAAGGGATAGGGCGGCGTGCGGCCGACGAGGTCGGCTTCCGAGAAGCCGGTCATCGCGCAGAAGGCCGGGTTCACATAAGTGATGCGCGTGTCCATGTCCATGGCGCGCATGCCGGTCAGCATGGAGTTTTCCATGGCGCGGCGGAAGTTGGTCTCCAGCGTCAGCGCGTTCTGGATCTGCGTGCGCCGGCGCATGTGCCGCCAGGTGCCCAGCAGCATCCACACCGTCATGCCGGCGAGCGCCAGCACCAGCCAGAAGAGGGCGTTGTTGATCAGGCCGATGGACGTGCGCCAGCCCTGGCCGCGCAGCACCAGGCCGTTGAGCGCGGGCGCGAGCGGCACATCGTGCAGCAGCGCAGCGCGGCGCAGGCCCTGGCCGGGCATGGGCGTGACGGTGCTGCTGACGACCTGGTCGCGCGCATCCAGCACGGCGATGCTGTGGCGCGTGGAGACCTCGCTCGGCACGTAATAGCGCACCAGAGCCTCGACCGTGTACTCGGCGATCAGCACGCCGACGAAGCCGCCGCGGTCGATCAGCGGGATGTGCAACTGGAAGACGGTGACGCCGTTGCCGTCGGTGAACGGCGGCGAGTAGACGGGCTGGCGGCGGTCCTTGGCTGCCTCGAAGGCGATCGCGGCCGCGTTGGACTGGTTGGGCATGGGCATCGATGGGTCGCTGCCTTCTGCCGACATCAGGCCGTCGGCCTGGAAGCCCGCCGCGCCCACGCTGCTGCGGCGCTCGCGCCGGTTGCTCAGCCAGGTCACATGGGTCAGCTCGGGCCGATCGCGCGCAAAGGCCTGGGCCTGGGCGGAGAACTCATGCGCGTCGATCTGCCGGGTGACGACCTCCCGCGCAATGCGCACCAGCTGCTCCTGGTTCTCGATCAGTCGCAGGCGGATCTGCTGCTGGGCGATCTCGGTGTCGCGCTTGACGGACTCGGTCTCGCGCTCGATTTCCTCGTTGCGCAGGTACCAGAAGGCCGAAATGATGGCCGCCAGGAAGAGCAGCACCGAGATCAGCGGGCCCAGCGTGGCCAGCCGGTCCTGGCGCGAGGGCGATTGCCGGAACCACCAGGTGGCGACCAGGCGGCGCCAAGGGGCCAGCAGGCGCTGTCGGCGTGTGCGGGTCTCGGGAGCGTGCGGGTCTAGGGCCATCGCCAAATTATCCGGGGCGGCGGCGGTCATGGTAATTTCATAATAAGAAATCGTCTCGCGCCATTTGGGAAGTGGTGGGGACTTGTGAGACACTCCGCCCGCTCGCGGTCCCCGTGCCTGCTTGCCCTTGTCAGAACACCCCGCTGCCCGCCAGAGGCAGCACTTGAAGGAGACCGGCCATGTCCGCCCAGCCGCAAGAATTTCTCGGCGCCGCCGCGAATGACAAAGATCCGACGGAAACCCGTGAGTGGCTGGATGCCCTCTCGTCCGTCATCGGTGAGGAGGGCGGCGACCGCGCCCACTTCCTGCTCGAGACCCTGATCGATCACGCCCGCCAGGCGGGCATCGAAGTGCCGTTCTCAGCCAACACGGCCTACGTCAACACCATCCCGACCGACCAGGAAGAACGCTTCCCCGGCAACATCGAGATCGAAGAGCGCCTGCGCGCCTATATGCGCTGGAACGCCATGGCGATGGTGGTTCGCGCCAACAAGCACAACCCCGAGGATGGGGGTGACCTGGGCGGCCACATTTCATCGTTTGCCTCGCTGGCGACGATGCTGGGCTGCGGTTTCAATCACTTCTGGCATGCCGACGACGGCGTGCACGGCGGCGACCTGCTCTATATCCAGGGCCACAGCGCTCCCGGCATCTACGCCCGCGCCTTCATGGAAGGCCGCATCACCGAAGAGCAGCTGATCAACTTCCGCCAGGAAGTCGACGGCAAGGGCCTGTCCAGCTATCCGCATCCGAAGCTGATGCCCAACTTCTGGCAGTTCCCGACCGTCTCGATGGGCCTCGGCCCCTTGATGGCCATCTACCAGGCGCGCTTCCTGAAGTACCTGCACGCCCGCGGCATTGCCGACACGAGCAAGCGCAAGGTCTGGGTGTTCCTGGGCGACGGCGAGATGGACGAGCCGGAATCGCTGGGCGCCATCGGCCTGGCCGCGCGCGAGAAGCTGGACAACCTGATCTTCGTCGTCAACTGCAACCTGCAGCGCCTGGACGGCCCGGTGCGCGGCAACGGCAAGATCATTCAAGAACTTGAAGGCGAGTTCCGCGGTGCGGGCTGGAACGTCATCAAGCTGATCTGGGGCGGCTACTGGGACCCGCTGCTGGCGCGCGACAAGGACGAGCTGCTGCGCAAGGTCATGATGGACACCGTCGACGGTGACTACCAGGCCATGAAGGCCAACGACGGCGCCTTCGTGCGCAAGAACTTCTTCGGCAAGCATCCCAAGCTGCTGGAGCTCGTCTCCAAGATGAGCGACGAGGACATCTGGCGCCTGCAACGCGGTGGTCACGACCCGCAGAAGGTTTACGCGGCGTATCACAAGGCCGTCAACACCGTCGGCCAGCCGACCGTGCTGCTCGTGAAGACCGTCAAGGGCTTCGGCATGGGCAAGATCGGTGAAGGCAAGAACACCGCCCACCAGACCAAGAAGCTGCAGGACGACGACATCCGCGCGATGCGCGACCGCTTCAACATCCCGGTGTCGGATGAAGACCTGCCCAAGATCCCGTTCTACCAGCCGCCGGAAGGCTCGCAGGAACTGAAGTACCTGCACGAGCGCCGCAACGCACTGGGCGGCTACCTGCCCAAGCGCCGCGCCAAGACCGACGAGAAGCTGGCAGTGCCCGACCTGGCCACTTTCCAGGCCGTGCTGGACCCGACGGCCGAAGGCCGCGAGATCTCGACGACCCAGGCCTATGTGCGCTTCCTGACGACGCTGCTGCGTGACAAGGAACTGGGACCGCGCACGGTGCCCATCCTCGTCGACGAAGCCCGCACCTTCGGCATGGAAGGCCTGTTCCGGCAGATCGGCATCTACAACCCTGCGGGCCAGCAGTACACCCCGGTCGACCGCGACCAGGTCATGTACTACCGCGAGGACAAGGCCGGCCAGGTGCTGCAGGAAGGCATCAACGAAGCCGGCGGCATGGCCAGCTGGATCGCTGCGGCGACGTCGTACTCGACGAACAACCGCGTGATGATCCCGTTCTATGTCTACTACTCGATGTTCGGCTTCCAGCGCATCGGCGACCTGGCCTGGGCCGCCGGCGACATGCAGGCTAGAGGCTTTCTGCTGGGCGGCACGTCCGGCCGCACCACGCTGAACGGCGAAGGCCTGCAACACGAAGACGGTCACAGCCACATCCTGGCCGGCACGATTCCTAACTGCGTGTCCTATGACCCGACCTTCGCGCACGAAGTGGCGGTCATCATGCATCGCGGCCTGAAGCGCATGGTGGAAGACCAGGAAAACGTCTACTACTACATCACCCTGCTGAACGAGAACTACCCGATGCCTGGCCTCAAGGCCGGCACCGAGGAGCACATCCTCAAGGGCATGTACCTGCTGGAAGAAGCCGACGCGGCCCAGCCGCTGGCCGTCAACCTGCTGGGCTCCGGCACCATCCTGCGCGAAAGCCAGGCCGCCAAGAAGCTGCTGGAAGAAGACTGGGGCATCGGCGCCAACGTGTGGAGCTGCCCGAGCTTCAACGAGCTGGCCCGCGACGGCCAGAACGCCGAGCGCTGGAACCTGCTGCACCCGACCGAACTGGCCTGCGTGCCCTTCGTGACGCAGCAGCTGGGCCAGACCAAGGGCCCGGTCATCGCGTCCACCGACTACATGAAGAACTACGCCGAGCAGATCCGCGCCTTCATCCCGCGCGGCCGTTCGTACAAGGTGCTGGGTACCGACGGCTTCGGCCGCAGTGACTTCCGCTCCAAGCTGCGTGCCCACTTCGAGGTGAACCGCCACTACATCGTCGTCGCCGCGCTGAAGGCGCTGGCCGATGACGGCGCGGTGCCGGTCGCCAAGGTGGCCGAGGCGATTGCCAAGTACGGCATCGACGCCAACAAGATCAACCCGCTGTACGCGTAAAGCCCGGGAGACAAGACATGGCATTGGTTGAAGTCAAGGTTCCCGACATTGGCGATTTCGACGAAGTCGGCGTCATCGAGGTGTTGGTCAAGGTGGGCGACACCGTCAAGGTCGAGCAAAGCCTGATCACCGTCGAAAGCGACAAGGCGTCGATGGAGATTCCGTCGTCGCAGGCCGGCGTTGTCAAGGAGATCAAGATCGCCGTGGGCGACAAGGTCAAGCAGGGCAGCGTCGTGGTGATCGTCGAAGGCGAGGGCGCTGCTGCGCCGGCGCCGGCGGCAGCAGCTCCGGTGCCTGCCGCTGCGGCCCCCGCGCCGGCTCCGGCTGCACCCGCGCCCGCACCGGCGGCCCCTGCGCAAAGCAGTGGGCCCGTCACCATCGAAGTGCCGGACATCGGCGACTTCGACGAAGTGGCCGTCATCGAGTTGCTCGTGAAGGTCGGCGACACCGTCAAGGTCGAGCAGAGCCTCATCACCGTCGAGAGCGACAAGGCCTCGATGGAGATCCCGTCGTCGCATGCCGGCGTCGTTGAGGAGCTGCTCGTCAAGGTGGGCGACAAGGTCAAGAAGGGCTCGGCCCTGGCCCGCGTGGCCGCGACCGGTGGCGTTGCTGCGCCCGCCGCAGCACTTGTGGCCGCGCCCGCGCCGACCGCTGCGGCGCCTGCCGCTGCGCCGGCTGAAGCCAAGACGGTGCCGACGGCCGCGCTGCCGCCGCACCAGCCCGTGGCCCCCACGGGCAAGCTGCCCCACGCTTCGCCCACCATTCGCAAGCTCGCCCGCGAGCTGGGCGTGCCGCTGGACGAAGTGAAGGGCACTGGCGCCAAGGGCCGCATCGTCGAGAGCGACGTGCAGGGCTTCGTCAAGGCCGTCATGAGCGGTTCGGTGCAGACCGCCGCGCAGAAGGCCGTCGCGCCTGCAGCCGCTGCTGGCGGCGCCGGTGGTGGCCTGTCCGTGCTGGCCTGGCCCAAGGTGGACTTCGAGAAGTTCGGCTCCGTCGAGCGCAAGGAGCTGTCCCGCATCAAGAAGATCTCGGGCGCCAACCTGCATCGCAACTGGGTGGTCATCCCGCACGTCACCAACCATGACGACGCCGACATCACCGAGCTCGAAGCCTTCCGCGTCCAGCTGAACAAGGAAAACGAGAAGGCCGGCATCAAGGTGACGATGCTCGCCTTCATGATCAAGGCGGCCGTCGCGGCGCTGAAGAAGTTCCCCGAGTTCAACAGCTCGCTGGACGGCGACACGCTGGTGCTGAAGAACTACTTCCACATCGGCTTCGCGGCGGACACGCCCAACGGCCTCGTCGTCCCGGTCATCAAGGACGCCGACAAGAAGGGCATCTTCCAGATCACCCAGGAAATGGGCGAGCTGGCCAAGAAGGCCCGCGACGGCAAGCTGGGACCGGCCGACATGAGCGGTGGCTGCTTCTCGATCTCGTCCCTGGGCGGCATCGGCGGCAAGTACTTCACGCCCATCATCAATGCGCCTGAGGTGTCCATCATGGGCGTCTGCAAGAGCTCGATCGAGCCCGTGTGGGACGGCAAGGCCTTCCAGCCGCGCCTGATCCTGCCGCTGTCGCTGAGCTGGGACCACCGCGTCATCGACGGCGCTGCGGCTGCGCGCTTCAATGTCTACTTCGCTTCGCTGCTGTCCGACTTCCGTCGGATCGCGCTGTGATCGGGAGCTGAACTCATGGCAATCATTGAAGTTCAAGTTCCGGACATTGGCGACTTCGACGAAGTCGGCGTCATCGAGGTGCTGGTGAAGGCCGGCGACACCGTCAAGGTCGAGCAGAGCCTCATCACCGTCGAGAGCGACAAGGCGTCGATGGAGATTCCGTCTTCCGCTGCCGGCGTGGTGAAGGAGCTGCGCGTCAAGGTCGGTGACAAGGTCAAGAAGGGCTCGGTCGTGCTGACGCTGGAGTCGGCTGAAGCCGCGGCTCCCGCGCCGGCTCCTGCTGCTGCGGCGCCTGCACCGGCACCCGTGGCTGCTGCGCCCGCCCCGGTCGCCGCGACCTACTCCGGCGGCGCCGACCAGGCCTTCGACCTCGTCGTCCTCGGTGGCGGCCCCGGTGGATATTCGGCCGCCTTCCGCGCCGCCGATCTGGGCCTCAAGGTCGCCATCGTCGAGCGTTACGCGACGCTCGGCGGCGTCTGCCTGAATGTGGGCTGCATCCCGTCCAAGGCGCTGCTGCACGTCGCGGCCGTCATGGACGAGGTCAGCCACATGGCCGACCTCGGCGTGGCCTTCGGCGAGCCCGAGGTTGACATCACCAAGCTGCGCGCGCACAAGAACAAGGTCACCGGCAAGCTGACGGGCGGCCTCGCGGCCATGGCCAAGATGCGCAAGGTGACGGTCCTGCGTGGCGTCGGCTCGTTGCTGGACGCGCAGAACCTCAAGGTCGAAGCGACCGAAGGCGCCGTCGGCCAGGCCAAGACCGGCACGTCGCAGACCATCGCCTTCAAGCGCCTCGTCATCGCGGCCGGTTCGCAGGCCGTGCGCCTGCCCTTCCTGCCCAACGACCCACGCATCGTCGACTCGACCGGCGCGCTGGAGATGGACGTCGAAGCCGAGAAGATGCTCATCGTCGGCGGCGGCATCATCGGCCTGGAAATGGGCACGGTGTACTCCACGCTGGGCTCGCGCCTGGACGTCGTCGAGATGCTGCCCACGCTCATGACCGGTGCCGACCGCGACCTCGTCAAGGTCTGGCAGAAGTTCAACGCGCACCGCTTCGACAACATCATGTTGAACACGAAGACGGTCGGCGCCGAAGCCAGGCCCGACGGCATCTGGGTCACCTTCGAAGGCGAGGGCGCGCCGAAGGAACCGCAGCGCTACGACCTGGTTCTGCAAGCCGTGGGCCGCACGCCCAACGGCAAGAAGATCGCTGCTGAGAACGCCGGCGTCGTCGTGACCGACCGCGGCTTCATCCCAGTCGACGTGCAGATGCGCACCAACGTGCCCAGCGTCTTCGCCATCGGCGACATCGTCGGCCAGCCCATGCTGGCCCACAAGGCGGTGCACGAAGGCCATGTCGCCGCTGAAGTCATCGCCGGTGAACTGCTGGGCGACGAGAAGCTCAAGAAGAGCCAGTTCGACGCCCGCGTGATCCCCAGCGTGGCCTACACCGACCCCGAGGTGGCCTGGGTGGGCATCACCGAGGACGAGGCCAAGGCCAAGGGCATCAAGGTCACCAAGGGCCTGTTCCCGTGGACGGCCTCTGGCCGTGCGATTGCCAACGGTCGCGACGAAGGCTTCACCAAGCTGCTCTTCGACGAAGAGAGCCACCGCATCATCGGCGGCGGCATCGTCGGCACCCATGCCGGCGACATGATCGGCGAGATCGCGCTGGCCATCGAGATGGGCGCGGACGCGGTGGACATCGGCAAGACCATCCACCCGCACCCGACGCTTGGCGAATCGCTCGGCATGGCCGCCGAAGTGGCGCACGGCTCCTGCACGGACATCCCGCCGGTGCGCAAGAAGTAAGCGGCGATGCGCTGCTTCCTGGGTCTGGTGGCGCTGCTGTTGGCATTCGCCGCGCAGGCCCAGGAGCGCGCGCTGCGCGTGGCGCCCCAGGCCACCGATGCACGGCTGGCGGCCGACGAGGCGCCGCACTGGGTGGTCTATGACCCGGCGGTGGCCGAGCCGCTGCTCGTCTGGCTGCCGGGCACCAATGGCCACCCGGAGACCGGACCCAAGGCGCTGTTCAAGGCGGTGAGGGACGGCGGCTTCCGGCTGGTCGGCCTGTCCTATCTGGACGATGTCGCCGTGTCCCAGGTCTGCATCGGTCCACGCCTGCGAGCCCATCCCGGCTGCGCGGCGGCCTTCCGCCAGCAGCGCGTGTGGGGCGACGCCACGTCGGCACCCATCGCCGACAAGCCCCACGACGCCATCGTCCCCCGCCTCACGCAATTGCTCAGGCATCTGGCCGAGCAAGACCCGGCCGGCCAGTGGGCCGCCTACCTCGATGGCAACGAGCCGCGCTGGAGCCGCATCGTGCTGGCCGGCCAGTCCCAGGGTGGCGGCATGGCGGCCTATCTCGCCAAGACGCGCGCCGTGGCCGGCGTGCTGATGTTCTCCGGCGGCTGGGACAAGGATGGCAGCGGCGATGTGGCCCGCTGGTATCGCCAGCCCGCCGTGACGCCGCCCGAGCGCTGGCATGCCACCTACCACGTGCAGGAACCGCAGGCAGATGCGATGGCGCGGATCTACGCCACGCTGGGCATTCCCAAGCTCCAGGTGCATGCGCTGGACCAGCCGGTGCGGGGACGCGCGGCGCATGGCGAGGGCATCAGCAATCCCGCCTACCTGCCGCTGTGGCAGGCCATGCTGTCGGCGCTCGCCGAGCCACACTGAGCCATAGCGCTGGCCGAGCAACCGCGCCAGATCGTCAGCCACCCCGTCATCGGCCAGCGCCTGCTGCTCGTCCTGGACCAGCGTGGCTGCCGTGCCCGCGTATCCAGGTGGTGCCCCCGGGCTAACGTCCAATCTCGCAGGGGCCGCGCATTGCCACAATGCGGCATGACCTTTTTCTACTGGTTCATGGCGTTCGTGATGGCCGCCAGCCTGCTTCCCTCGGTGCTCTACATGGGCATCTATTTCTTCACCGGCGAGGACGAGGCCTTCCAGCGCGCGCGCAAGTTCTGGACTTTCCTGCGCGTGTTCACGCTGCTGTGCTTCAACGTGACGCTCTGGGGCCACGTCATCGTGGGCGTGTGGCAGCTGGCGCACTGAAGTGAAACTGCCCCTCGCCCAATCACGCCTTGCTGAACGCAGGCGTGCCTGGTCGGTCCCCCGCGGGGACGGCGATGCTCGCGGCATCGAGCCGCGAGCACATCGCCAGACGGGCCGGCTTGGCGAACTGGAGTCGGACACAAGCAGTCCCTGCGGACTGCTTGTGCCTACGTAAGGCCGTGGGCCTCTGGCCCATGGCAGGCCCGGCGCTCGGCCCAAAAGTTTTATGCGGGGCTCGTCGAGACGATGGGAGTGTTCAGGGCGCGACGCTGATCTGCAGCGCCTTCAACGCCACCTCGATGGGGATGAAGAAGTTGAAGCCCTTCTCGACACCGCCTTGCGTGATGGCGACGACGCGGCCGTCGCTGTCCAGCAGCGGGCCGCCGCTGCTGCCGAAGGTCACCGCCGCGTCGCTTTGCAGCACGCGCCGGCCCTGCAGCACGCGGTCGGCGCTGAGCACGCCGCGCGTCATCGAGTTGTTCAGCACGCCCAGCGGCGAGCCGATGGCGTAGACGTCCGAGCCCACCTCCAGTGCGGGGCCGCTGCGCAGGGCCAGTGCATCGCCGTCGGTGAGCGCCGTCTTCAGCAGCGCCACATCGGTCTGCTCGTTGACCTTGATGACTTCGGCCACCGCCTTGTCGCCGTTCTGCAGCTTGATGCGCGCGTACTTGGAGCCCTTGACGACATGGGCGTTGGTCAGCAGGTGGCCGTCCTTGTTGATGAAGAAGCCGCTGCCCGAGCCGGCCGCCGTTTCCAGCGTGACGACGGCGTTGCGCAGCTGGGCCTGGTTCTTCAGCGCGCCACCGCCCGCGACCACGGCGCCCTTGAGGGCCACCGTGCCAGGAGCTGCGGCGGCCGCGACGGCCTCGGCGCCGGATGCTGGAGTGGCGGCAGGAGTGGCAGAAGCGACCGGCTCGGCATCATTGGCCTTGAGCGCTTCGAGCACCGACGGCGACGCCAGGAAGTTGGCCAGCGACGAGACGATGGCCCGCTTGTGCAGGTCGGGAACCTTCTCCTTGCTGGCGCCCAGGCCTTCGGTGCTGGCCTGGTAGACGACCTTCTGCTTCTTCTCGGAGAACAGCGCCCAGTCGATCTTGTAGCGCACCCAGCCCTCGGCCTTGCCGGGCTCGGAGCAGACTTCCTGCTTGAGCTCGGTCAGGATGCCGCCGATGCGGAAGTCCGGCGCCGCGGTGACATCCACGTCGAACGCATTCGCCTTGCCCATGCCCGCCAGCGGGTAGCCCAGCCGCTTGAGCTCCTGCGTCGTGATGCTGGCCAGATAGACCCCGGCCGCCTTGATGAAGTTCTCGTTGGCCACCAGCGGCTGGCGGTTGCCGCAGAACCAGCCCAGCGCACTGCCGCCGATGTCGTCGCCCGGCAGGATGGAGACCTTCAGCTTGTCGACGGACAGCGTGACCTTGAGGTCCGCGCCCTGGGCGCTGAGGGCCTGCTTCTGCACCACGACGGGCGCGGGCGGCAGGTCGGCTGCCAGGGCGGTGCCCATGGCCAGGGCGAGTGAAACAGAAACGAAAACGGTCAGCGTGGCGCGCAGCGGGAATGTCATTTTGGGTCCTCCTCTGATGCCGGTCCGGGGCCTGCGTGCCCTGGCCGGCGTGCGATGGTAGCGGCGCTCTAGGAGCCGTGCCGAAGCGGTCCACCGGCACGCGAAACCGCTGGCCCACGCGCAGCTGCTGCCAGCGCTGCTGAGTGACGCGGCAGACCCAGGCGTGGTTGCTGCTGTCGCGCAGCTCGATCTCGAAATAGGCCTCGCGCTTGCCCAGGCGTTCGCTGCCGGGCTCGCCGGGCGGGGCCACGCGCAGCGGCGGGCGCGGCCAGTCGGGGCGGTCTGCGGGGCCGCCCTCGGTCTTGGCGATCCAGTGGCGACGCCAGACGAGCTGGTTGTAGCGGCAGTGCTCGCCCGGCTCGGCGCGTTTGCCCTTGGGATCGGCCATCACGCGCCGCGTCACGTCGCGGGCGTCGGCGGGCAGGTCGTCGCACCAGTCCGAGCTGGCCTCGCTGCGCAGCCGCTCGATGACGATCTCCATGCGCCAGCTGCGCTGCGTCAGCTCCACGGCGACACCGGCGGGGCCGAAGATCCACCAGCCCAGCGTGACCGTCGTTGCCGCCACCATGACGGCGAGGATGACGACGCGCAACCTCGGAAACTTAAACCGCATCGAACTGCGCGTTGACGGCCTCTTCCCAGTGGCCCAGCTCTTCCCAATCGATGTGCAACCAGTCCATCGCAGCCTGCTGGTGGCCTGCCCAGTCGGCGTCCTCCGGCAGGCCTTCGTGGCGGCGCATCAGGTGCTCGGCGATGAGGCCGGCGGCAATCAGCGTGTGGATCTCGGGCTCGATGCCGGCATGGCCCAGCGCGGTGAAGTCATGGTGCAGGCGGATGGCGGCCATCAGCGGCGCCGGCAGGTTCCAGACGCGGATGACGAGGGCGCCGACGACGGCATGGTCGGTGCGGTGGTTGGCGTTTTCTGTCGAGATGTAGGGCCGGTCGATGCGCGCGCCGGCCTCCACCATGGTCGCCGCATAGCCGCGCACGCTCTGCAGCAGCACCGGTACGCCGACATGCAGGAACAGACCGAAGCTGTGCGCCAGGTCGGGCGACAGGGCAGGCAGTTCCTGCGCGATGGTGGCCATGGCGATGGCGCGCTTGGCACTGCGCTCCCAGAAGCGGGCGAGCTGCGGCGTGTTGACGGGAATGGCGTGCTGCACCAGGAAGCCCGTCATCACGGCCACGCTCTCGCGCAGGCCGATGCGCGTCATGGCCTGGCCGACGGTGGTGCAGGGCAGGCCCACCGGCTTGAACCGCGGGCTGTTGGCTGTGCGCAGCAGCGTGGCGGCCATGGCCACGTCGCTGGAGGCGATGCGCGCGACCAGGTTGAGGTCGGGTTCGGGCGTGGCCATGGCCTGCTGGAGCTGGGCCAGCAGTTCGGGGCAGGGCGGGATCTGGATGTGCTGCAAGGGGCCGCGGCGTCGCGACTGGTCGAGGTCGTCGCGGATCTGCTGCGCGCGGGCGCCGGGATTGGCGTTGGCGTGGGAAGGTGCCGGGTTCTGCATGATCCAAAAATCTTAGTGGCGCCGGAGCGGCACTTCGCACGGGTACAGTGAATTCAATCCCTGCCCGCCGTCAATCTTGCCGACTTCGCCCGCCTGTTGCGCCCCTCCAACCCGGCCTCGCCGGTGGTGGCTGGCCGCGTTGATGGTGGTGCCCTTGCTGGCGGCCGCCGCCTACGACGCGGCGCGGGTGCTGGAGGCCGCCGCCGAGCGTGGGCCGCGCGTGCTGGAGCAAGCACAGGCCCTGGTGCAGCAGATCGAGCGCAGCGGCACGCAGGACGAGCTGCAGCGGCTCAAGGACGTCAACGACTTCTTCAACCGCCGGCTGGCCTTCAAGGACGACGCCGTCACCTGGGGCCTGCCCGACTACTGGGCCTCGCCGCTGGAGAGCCTGGACAAGCGTGCCGGCGACTGCGAGGACTACGCCATCGCCAAGTACTTCAGCCTGGCCGGCGCCGGCGTGCCAACCGCCAAGCTGCGCCTGGTCTACGTGCGGGCGCGCATGCAGGGGCAGTCGCTGGCCCACATGGTGCTGGCCTACTATGCCCAGCCGGGCGCCGAGCCGTTGATCCTGGACAACCTGCGCCCCGAGGTGCTGCCGGCCTCGCAGCGCGCCGACCTGACGCCGGTGTTCAGCTTCAACACCGAGGGCCTGTGGCAGGGCGTCGGTCAGGTCACGGCGGGCGACCCGCTGGCGCGCTTGTCGCTGTGGCGCGAACTCGTCGCCAAGGTCAGAGCAGAGGGGTTTCTGTAATGGGGAGTGAGACATGTCGTTGATGCGGCAGATCGCCTGGCTGGTGCTGGGCGTGGTGCTGGCGGCGCTGGTGGGCGCGGTCGGGCTGTCGACCTTGTCGCTGCGGCAGCTGATGCAGACGCAGCTGCAGCTGAAGAACGCCGACAACGCGCAGTCCCTGGGCCTGGCGCTGTCGCAGCAGGGCGGCGACGGCGAACTCATCAAGCTGCTCATCTCGGCCCAGTACGACACCGGTGCCTACGAGTTCGTGCGCTGGCGTGGCCTCAAGGGCGAGACGCTGTTCGAGCGCGCCGGTGGCGCCAGGCCAGGTCAGTCGCCGGCGTGGTTCCGCGGCCTCGTGCCCATCGAGGCGCCGGCCGGCGTGGCGCAGCTGTCGAACGGCTGGAACGCCATCGGTGCCGTCGAATTGAAGAGCCAATCAAGCTACGCGCATGACGCGCTCTGGCTGGCCTCGCGCCGGCTGCTGGCCTGGTTGCTGGTGGTGGGCATTGCGGCGGCCGTGCTGGCCTGGGCGGGCCTGCGCCGCATCCGCCGCCCGCTGGACGCGGCCGTGGCCCAGGCCGAGGGCGTGCTGGCCGGCAGCTACGGCCAGGTCGCCGAGCCGCGCGTGCCCGAGCTGCAGCGGCTGACGCGGGCGATGAACGCCATGGTGCAGCGCGTGCGCGACCTGTTCGAAGCCCAGGCCGGCCAGCTCCTCGTGCTGCGCGAGCAGGTTCACCACGACCCGCTGACCGGCGTGTCCACGCGCAAGCATTTCCTCGCCGAACTGGATGCCGCTCTGCAGCGCGACGACGGCCCGGCGGTGGCCGGCCTGGTGCTCGTGCGCCTGCGCGACCTCGCCGGGCTTAACGCCCGCCTGGGGCGTGGCGCGGTGGACGATGTGCTGCTGACGGTCGTCACGGCCTTGCAGGCGTATCCCGAGTCGGTGTCGGGCTGCCGCGTTGGCCGGCTCAATGGCGGCGACTTCGCGCTGTGGCTGCCCGCACCGGGCGTGGCGGCCGAGACGGCGCATGCCTTGTCCGACGCGCTGCGCGCCAGCCTGCCGGCCTTCGGCCCTGGCGTGCAGGTGGCGCTGGGCGCCATCGAGCTGCCGCGCGAGCGGCCCAGCCCGGTCTGGCTCGGCGAGGCCGATGCCGCGCTGGCGCGGGCCGAGCACCTGAGCGAGTCGCGCGGCGGCTTCGTCGTCGAGATCGTGGCTGACCCGGGCGTGGGTCGCGAGCAGGGCGAGGGTCTGTGGCGGTCGCAGTTGCAGGAGGCGGTGACGGCCCAGCGCGGCCGCCTCGTCGAGTTCCCCGTGCGGGACCGTGCCGGCCGCCTGGTGCATCTGGAATGCCCGCTGCAACTGCAGCTGGATGCCGGCTACCTGCCCGCCGCATCCTGGCTGCCGTTCGCCGCGCGGGCGCGCATGACGGCGGCAGTGGACCTCTTCGCCGTGGGCCTGGCGCTCAAGGCCATCGCGGCGGACGGCCAGGCGCGTTGCATCAACGTGGCGCCGGCGTCGCTGGCCGATGCCAGCTTCCTGCCGCAGTTGCGCGAGCTGCTGGGCCAGTGGCCGCAGGCGGCGCGTTCCTTGTTGCTGGATTTGGCCGAGGCGGCCGCGACAGAGCATTTCGAGCGGCTGCTGGAGCTGGGGCTGCAGCTGCGACCGCTGGGCGTGAAGCTGGGTCTTGAGCATGCCGGTGCCGGCCTGGCGCAGGTGGAGCGGCTGTATCAGGCGGGGCTGGATTACGTGAAGCTGGACGCCTCGGTGCTGCTGGGTGTGGCCGGTGAGGCGGGGCGCGCGGCGTTTGTGCGGGGCATGGTCATCATGTTGCGCAGCCTGGCATTGAAGGTCTATGGCGAGGGCGTCGTCGATGCAATGGACGCGCAGGCGTTGTGGGACTGTGAGTTGGATGGGTTGACGGGGCCGTGGGTGACGGCGAGTTCGCCTGGCTAAGTCGTTAGTTGTTTGCTCTTGCGGAGAGCGTGTCTGCTCGCTGCATTGCCGGGAGTCCGTCCCGGCGGCCGGGTAACTTTCTTCTGCGGGGCCAGAAGAAAGTCACCAAAGAAGAGGCCCTGAACCGCACACGAGCACCACATGCACGAGCTGCGCCGTGCAACAGCCGCCGGTTGAGTGGGAAGACGCGAGCCGCTGCGCTCTCGCTGCTGTCCTTGTCACGAGCACCACTCATTGCCGCTTCAGCCCGCCTAACGCGCGGCTGCACGCCGGGCTCACGAGAAATCCAAATGCAGCGTCGCTCGGGCGACGCGACACCGCGCTTACCTCCACTGGCGTCGCCCCAGCGACGCGGTATCCCCTGGTGAGCCCGGCGTGCAGCCGGCGTTAGGCGGCGTGAAGGGGCGATGGATGGTGCTCGTCACAAGGACAGCAGCGAGAGCGCAGCGGTTCGCGTCTGGGCGCGATCCACGGCCAAGCCCGTCAGCCCGCTGGAGTGCGGATTCAGCGCCTCTCTTTTGGTGACTTTTCTCTGGCGCCGCAGAGAAAAGTTACCCGCCCGCCGGGGCGGACTCCCGGCGCGATGCAACGGGTCGAAAGGACAAGCGCAAAGGCAACCAACTACCAAAGGCGTGGCCGCGGCCCCGCCCTCAAATCTTCATCTCCCACCTAACCTGCCACTGCGTATAACTCGGCCCGCCGCTACGCGTCGAGACGATCTGCGCGTCCGTCGTGCTGATGCTGCCCGTGTAGTAGTCCAGCGGCGTCAGGTTGCTGGCCGACAGGCGCAGCGACTGCTCCGGTGTGACGCTCCACATCACGAAGGCGTCGCTCACCAGCTTGCGGTTGGTGGTCACCTCGGTGAGTGAGGTCTGCTGGATGGTGGACGAAGGGGTCCAGTTCAATGAGGCGCCAACCGACAACGGCACGGAACGCAGCCGGTAGTCGAACCCCAGGTTGGCCGTCGCCTTGGGCTGGCCCTCGATGCGGTTGTTGGGGCCTGGCAGGCCGTCCACCTTGGACGTGAAGAAGCTCAGATTGCTGCGCACGTTGATGGGCAGCGCCTCCTCGAAATACTCGTCCAGCCGGAACTTGGCCTCCAGCTCCAGCCCCATCGTGCTGGCCTTGCCGAGGTTGCGTGGCCGCGCAACCCAGCGCGGCGTGGCGCTCCAGGACACCGTCTCCAGCGCCGTCACGTTGCGCATCAGGTTGTTGATGCTGCGCGCGAAGAAGTTGGCGCTGAGCAGGCCGCCCTTGGTCAGGTACTTCTCGTAGCCGATCTCCAGGCCGGTGGCCAGTTCGGGCTTCAGATCGGGGTTGCCGGCGCGGTCGGGCGTCGTGATGTCGTGCGGCACGTTGCTGTTGATGCTGGGCCGCGCGATCAGGTCCTGCAGCTGCGGGCTGCGGTAGCTGCGCGTCAGGCTCATGCGGATGGCTTCCTTGCCGCCCGGGTCCAGCTTGTAGCGGGCGTGCGCCAGCGGCGTGAACACGCTGGAGCTGTTGCTGACCGCATAGTTGGCGGCGCTGCTCTCGGTCTTGATGCCTTCCCAGCGCAGGCCGGCGTAAAAGTCCCACTGCTTGCCGACCGTCCACTCGTCCTGCGCATAGGCCGCAAAGCGTGTGGTGGAGGCGTCCATGTTGTCGCCGAAATCGCCCAGGCCTGGTTGCGGCGCGCCGTTGACCAGCGTGATGCGGCTCGCGTCCCGGGTGTTGCCCTCGCCCTCGGCGCCGATCACGAGGTTGTGTTCGTTCTCCAGGCTGCGCGAGTACTTGCCCGTCAGGCTCCAGTTGCGGTCGCGTGTGTCGGTGGTGTCTTGCTGTAGCCGCGAGGGGGCGCCCAGCAGCGTCTCCTGGCGCAGGCTGTGGCTGCCGCCACTGGCGCCGCCCACGCCGCCGCGCAGTTCGACGCGCGTGTTGGCGTCCGGACGCGTCTGCCACTGCACGTTCAGGCGCGCCATCGTGAAGCGGTTGTCGCCGTCGGTCTGCACGCGGTCGAAATCACCGGGCAGCGGCGGCACCGGCGTCGGCGTGGTCGTGCGCGAGATGTCGGAGTGGCTGTCCGACTTGTTCACGACGATGAAGGGCTGGATGCTCAGGCTGTCTTGGGCGCCCAGCTTGAACTGCACGCGACCATTCAGGTTCAGGCTCTGGCGCGTGTCCTCGTTGCGGCCGCGCGTGACCTGCAGCTGCTCGGCACCCGTGGCGCGGTTGACGCGCAGCGTGTCGCTGATGACGTCGTCCGCGCGCTCGCCGCGCAGCGCATTCAGGCCGAAGGTGTAGGTGTGGCCTTCGCCGAAGCTGTCGTTGCGGCTCCAGCTGATGCCGGGGCTGACCTTGCCGCGCTCCAGCTGCACACCGGCGCGGAACTCGTTGAGCTTCTTCTTCAGCGCCTCGCGCAGCACGACGTTGATGGTGCCGGCGATGGCGCGCGCGCCGTACTCGGCGGTGGGGGCGCGCAACACCTCGATGCGCTCGACCTGTTCGGGCGGCAGCTGGTCCAGCGAGAAGCCGGGCGGCATGCGCTCGCCGTTGACGAGGATCTGCGTGAAGCCACCGCCCATGCCGCGCATGCGCACATCGCCGCCGCGGCCCGGGCGGCCGCCGGTGGTCACGCCGGGCAGGCGCTTGAGCACTTCGCCCACGGTCGAGTCACCGAACTTCTCGATCTCCTCGCGGGTGATGACGATCTTGCTGGCCGTTGAGGCGCGGCGCATGGAGTCGTCGCTGACCGTGCCGCTGATCTCGACGCGCTTGAGCTGCTCGGCGGACTTGGCATCGGCGGCGGGCCTGGCGGCCGGGCGTTGCGGAGCCGAGGCGGCGCTGTCGGGCGGGGTGGGGTTGGTCTGGGCGAAAGCGGCGGGGGAGAGGCTGCCGCAGGCCACCAGCGCGGCGGCGGTCGTCAGGCGAAGGCGAAGAAGTTGCATGGTCGCCAGCTTGCCACGCACTTCTGATCGGCTCGTGGCCGGTCTGTAAACGAAAAGGTTCTTTACGGGCGCTGCTGCAATTCGCTCACCGGCGTGACGATTTCGCGGTGCATGGGCGCCAGCCGCGCCAGCATGCCGTTCTGCGCGGCGAACGGGATGGCCTTGGCGTCCATGGCCTGCTGCAGGATCTCAACCAGTGCGTTGAAGTCACGCCGGCCAATCTCCAGCTCCTGGTGGGCCAGCTTCATGGGCACGCCCTTGTAGACGCAGGGCCCGCCGGCCTCCTGGCAGAGCTGCTCGGTGAGCTGGGTCGTCAGGTTCTCGCGGTTGGCGTTCCTGAAGAAGGGCGCCGTGCGCGGGTCGGCAAACAGGCGGGGCACGAAATCGTCCATCACCGCGCGGATGCCGGCCTTGCCGCCCCAGGCCTGGTAGACGCCGTCGTTGGCCTGCGCCTGCGCCAAAGCAGCACCGGTGAGGAGAAGACAGGCAAGGGCGATGGAACGCATGGCTTTTCTCCTAGAAGGCGAACTGCGCCGACAGGTAGGCACCCGTCTGGCGCTTGGGCTGCACGGCCGGCGCGATGCGGCCGAGGTCCACCCAGGCGGCCGTGATGGACACCTGCTTGCTGGGCGCCCAGGCGATGAAGATGTCCTTCCAGTCGTCCTCCTTCAGCGCGCCCGAGCCCAGCACCGACTCGTGCAGGTTGTCCGGCTTGGCGCGGAACTCCACGCCGATGGCCAGGTTCTTGGTCAGCAGCTTGGCGATGGAGAACTCGGGCTGCACCTTGGTGCCGCCGCCCTGCGCACCGCCAAAGCCCAGCAGGCCGTTCTGGTTGGCCTTGGTGGCGCGCAGCGTCAGGTTGACGAGCACGCCCTCGGCCAGGAAGAGCTTGGTGGCGCTGACATAGAAATCGGTGCCAGATGACTTCGCCCCCAGCGGACCGAACAGCGTGGGGCCCAGCGCGCCAACGTGCGCCTTCTTGTGCTCCAGGCCGATGGCGATCTGCGGCATCAGCGTGTCGCTGTCCAGCACCGCGTCGCCGGCAATGCGCAGCTTGGCGCCGAAGATGTCCTGCTTCAGGTGCAGGCCGTCCAGGCCGAGCGGCGCCAGGTTGCTCTGGGTGTCGAAGTCCTGCCGGGCGATGCTGACCTCGAAGCGGTCATGCACGGCCAGCGCCGCGCCATAGGTCCACAGCCCGTAGTTGCCGGTCTTGGCGCGCGTGACGAAGGCCGTGGCGCCCACCTCGCCCTCGGTGGCGTAGCTGCCGGTCACGGCCCAGGGTGTCAGGCCACCGCCGGCCGCGCCGTCGATGCTGGACACGCCGCCGGTCAGCAGCAGCTTGCCGCCGCCGCTGGATTGCGCCAGAGCGGGGGCGCCGAGCAGGGCGGCGGTGAGCATCAGGGTGGTACGGCGCATGCACGAATCTCCGGCGTCGGGACTGGATCAGGGCACTCTACGCACAACCCTGCGCACTGGATGCAAAAGCCCCAAGGCTAGACTGCTGGCCCTGCTTTCTCGTGAACTGTTTCCTGCCATGACCGCCATCTCCGAAGCCGCGCTTCAACCCCTGCTGCAAGCCGTGGCAGGCCCCGACGGCGGCCGCACGCTGGGTGAGGCCAAGGCCATCAAGTCGGTCAAGGTCTCCGGCAGTGACGTGGCCATCGCCGTCGAGCTGGCCTACCCCGCCGCCAGCCAGCACGCAGCGCTTACCGCAGCCCTGGTGGCCGCCGCCCAGGCGTTGCCCGGCGTCGGCACCGTCAGCGTGGCCCTTACGACCAACGTCGTCGCCCATGCCGTGCAGCGCGGCGTGCAATTGCTGCCGGGTGTGAAGAACATCATCGCCGTCGCCTCCGGCAAGGGCGGCGTCGGCAAGAGCACCACCGCTGCCAACCTGGCCCTGGCCCTGCATGCCGAAGGCGCCCGCGTGGGTGTGCTGGACGCCGACATCTACGGCCCCAGCCAGCCGCTGATGCTGGGCGCCAGCGGCAGACCCGATTCGCATGACGGCAAGACCATGGAGCCGCATGTCGCCCACGGCCTGCAGCTCAACTCCATCGGCTTCCTCGTCGACGACGACCAGGCCATGATCTGGCGCGGCCCCATGGCCACGCAGGCGCTGGAGCAGCTGCTGCGCCAGACGAACTGGCAAGACCTGGACTACCTCGTCATCGACCTGCCGCCCGGCACCGGCGACATCCAGCTGACCCTCTCGCAGCGCGTGCCCGTCACCGGCGCCGTCATCGTCACCACGCCGCAGGACATCGCCCTCATCGACGCCAAGAAGGGCCTGAAGATGTTCGAGAAGGTGGGCATCCCCATCCTCGGCATCGTCGAGAACATGGCCGTGCACATCTGCTCCAACTGCGGCCACGCCGAGCACATCTTCGGCGCCGATGGCGGCCAGAAGATGGCGGCCCAGTACGGCACCGAGCTGCTGGCCTCGCTGCCCCTGGCCATGAGCATCCGCGCCCAGGCCGACTCCGGCACGCCGACGGTGGCGGCCGAGCCCGACGGCGACGTGGCCGTGCTCTACAAGGCCCTGGCCCGCAAGGTGGCCGCCAAGGTCGCGGCGCAGAGCAAGGATTACTCGGCCAAGTTCCCGACGATCTCGATTTCCAAGAACAGCTGACCCCGGCGATGACGACGCCAGCCGCCCTGGACGCGCTGCTGGGGCGCTATTCGGTCGGCCCCAAGCACCTCGTCGAGCCCGGGCCCGACGACGCACAGCTCGCCCTGATGGTGCAGGCCGCCCTGCGTGCGCCCGACCACGCCGAACTGGTGCCCTACCGCTTCAAGCTGGTGCGCGGCAGTGCCAAGCAAGGCATGGCCGACCTGTTCGCCGATGCCGCTCGCATGGCCGGCAAGGGCGAGGAGGGCGCGGCGCTGGACGCAGAGCGGGCGCTCAAGCCACCGGTCACCGTCGCCGTCGTCGCCCGCATTGACCTGGGCCATCCGCTGGTGCCGGCCCACGAGCAGTGGGCGGCCGTGGGCGGCGCGGTGAGCAACTTCCTGATGGCGGCCCATCTGCTGGGCTTCGGCGGCAAGATGCTCAGCGGCGCCAAGGTCCGAACCCCGGCCATCGCCGCCGCCTTCTGCGAACCCGGCGAAACGCTGGTCGGCTGGATCGCACTGGGCACCCCGGCCCGCAAACCCGCCGGCCCGGCCCGCAAGCCCGACCCCGGGCAGGTGCTGATCGACTGGCACCCGCCTTGCAAGCCATAGTCAAACCGAGCTGAACAACGAGCAAAAGCGAATGGAACTCACACCCCGAGAGAAAGACAAGCTGCTGCTGTTCACTGCGGCATTGCTTGCCGAACGCCGCAAGGCCCGAGGCCTCAAGCTCAACTACCCCGAAGCCGTCGCCTTCATCAGCGCAGCCATCCTCGAAGGCGCGCGCGACGGCAAGACCGTCGCCCAGCTGATGAGCGAAGGCCGCGAGATCCTGACGCGGGACGACGTCATGGACGGCATCGCCGAGATGATTCCCGAGATCCAGGTCGAAGCGACCTTTCCGGACGGCACCAAGCTCGTCACGGTCCACCAACCCATTGCCTGAAGCCAGAACCATGCGCGCACTTGCACTGCTCCTGATCGCCGCTCCGGCGTTTGCCCACGACGGCCATGGCGCGCCGTCCGCTCACTTGCACGGTTGGGAAGGCACGGGCCTGATGGCGCTGGTGGCCGCCGCCGGCGTCGCCGTCTGGTGGTTCACCAAAGGGCGCAAGTGATGATCCCCGGCGAGCTGATCACCGCTGACGGTGAACACGAGCTGAACCCCGGCCGCCGCACGCTGACGCTCAAGGTGTCCAACACCGGCGAGCGGCCCATCCAGGTCGGCTCCCATTACCACTTCGCCGAGACCAATGCGGCCCTCGGCTTCGACCGCGAGGCCGCGCGCGGCATGCGGCTCAACATTTGCAGCGGCACGGCCGTGCGCTTCGAGCCGGGGCAGTCGCGCACCGTCGAGCTGGTCGACCTGGCCGGCGACCGCACGGTCTACGGCTTCCGCGGCCTCGTCCAAGGCAAGCTATGAAAATCTCCCGACGCGCCTACGCCGAGATGCTCGGCCCCACCGTCGGCGACAAGCTGCGCCTGGCCGACACCGCCCTCATCATCGAGATCGAGCAAGACCTGACGCTGCGTGCCGGCGGCTACGGGGAAGAGGTCAAGTTCGGCGGCGGCAAGACCGTGCGCGACGGCATGGGCCAGTCCCAGCGCATCAACGGGCCGGGTCCGGGTGACGCAGTCGACACCGTCATCACCAACGTCGTCATCCTCGACCACTGGGGCATCGTAAAGGCCGACATCGGCCTGCGCGGCTGCCGCATCGCGGCCATCGGCAAGGCCGGCAACCCCGACGTGCAGCCCGGCGTGGACATCGTCATCGGCCCCGGCACCGAAATCATTGCGGGCGAGGGCTTCATCGTCACGCCCGGCGCCATCGACACCCACATCCACTTCATCTGCCCGCAGCAGATCGAAGAGGCGCTGATGAGCGGCGTCACCACCATGATCGGTGGCGGCACCGGCCCCGCCACCGGCACGCTGGCCACCACTTGCACGCCCGGCCCGCACCACATCGCGACGATGCTGAAGGCCGCCGAGGCCTTCCCGATGAACCTGGGCTTCATGGGCAAGGGCAACGCCAGCCGCCCCGAGGCGCTGATGCAGCAGATCGACGCCGGCGCCATCGGCCTGAAGCTGCACGAGGACTGGGGCACCACGCCCGCGGCCATCGACAACTGCCTGAACGTGGCCGAGCTGACCGACACACAGGTCGCCATCCACACCGACACGCTCAACGAATCGGGCTTTGTCGAAGACACGATTGCCGCCTTCAAGGGCCGCACCATCCACAGCTTCCACACCGAAGGCGCGGGCGGCGGCCATGCGCCGGACATCATGCGTGTGGTGGGCGAGGCCAACGTGCTGCCCAGCTCCACCAACCCGACGCGCCCGTTCACCGTCAACACGCTGGACGAGCACCTCGACATGCTGATGGTCTGCCATCACCTGGACGCGGGCATCGCCGAAGACCTGGCCTTTGCCGAAAGCCGCATCCGCCGCGAGACCATCGCTGCCGAAGACATCCTGCACGACCTCGGGGCCATCAGCATGTTCTCGTCCGACTCGCAGGCCATGGGCCGCGTGGGCGAGGTGAGCCTGCGTTGCTGGCAGACCGCGCACAAGATGAAGGTGCAGCGCGGCGCCTTGCCTGGCGACGGCGCCGGCAACGACAACGCCCGCGTGAAGCGCTACCTCGCCAAGCTCGCCATCAACCCCGCGCTGGCCCACGGCATCAGCCACGAGGTGGGCAGCATCGAAGTCGGCAAGTGGGCTGACCTCGTGCTGTGGAAGCCCGCCTTCTTCGGCGTGAAGCCGTCACTGATCCTGAAAGGCGGCTTCATCGCCGCCGCCGCGATGGGCGACGCGAATGCCTCCATCCCGACGCCGCAGCCGGTGCACTACCGGCCGATGTTCGGCTCGTTCGGCGCGGCGCTCCAGCAGGGCTCGCTCACCTTCGTCAGCCAGGCCGGCCAGGGCAATGTCGAGAAGCTTGGTCTGGCCAAGACGCTGGTGCCGGTGAAGGGCTGCCGCTCGGTCAAGAAGGCCGACATGCTGCTCAACAACTACCTGCCGGTCATGGAGATCGACGCGCAGACGTATGAGGTGAGGGCGGACGGCGTGCTGCTGACCTGCGAGCCGGCGAAGGAGTTGCCGATGGCGCAGAGGTATTTCCTGTTTTAGGTAGAAGTCGTACGGCGCTCACGCATTGCTCATAGAGAACCGCCTCTAGCATCCGGTAATCGCAACAAGTTCTAGAAACAAGTGTTGAAGCGCTGCCTCCCTCGTGCATGGGTGCTTTGTGCCATTTCCGCCGCTTCCACAATTAGTAGCGCGGCCGATTTCCCTCTGGAGTCCCTGCGTCGTGTGCTGGCCTACGAGGGGCCTACGCGAGAACGCAGCGAGGTGGCCATCCTGTTTACGATGGATGGCCGTCCCAACAATGAGTCCGCGACTATCTGCGAGATCGATGGCGTTTCGCTGGAGCGCGATGGTGATTGCGCGTCGGTCGTGCATGTGTTGCCAGGGCCTCACCGGCTGAAGCTGAGGTATGGCTCAAGAACTCAGTTTGGTTCCGGGCAACTGCGGTTAGACGCTGATGCGAACCGGCTGTACCAGATCAACTTCTCTTCATTGCGCGTCGACTACGCTGCATCGCTTAGCGTGATCCCAATGCACGAGGGAGCCAAGCTGAGTTGGCGCAATCTCGCCCCAGGCTTGTCCAAAGGCAGTCTCCGCATTGATGAGGAAGTGCCGTACGCGCCAAACAGTGAGCGCGGTGTGCAGGTGGAGGCTCGGACCGTCTCCGACGAAGATCGGCCAATCGTCGATCGCCTCCTGGGGTGTGCGGGTAAGTTCGCTGTCGACATCGAACTGCGCAAGAACAAGCATCAAGAGTACGAGTCCCGCTTCTCTATCGTTGGCGGCTTCACTCAGGCCGCGTTGTCGTATGTTGGCGAGGACGAAGCGATTTCGGGAATGCGGCGAGCTCAGCGGCGGGGTATGACGGCTTATGCCGCCGCGTTTTCTTTGAGCGCGGCGGGAACGGAGGAATCAAGAGACGCCCGTGCTCGCCTCGCGAGCGACCTCCAGGAATGCGCCGACTTCTACAAAGAGCATCGGTCGCGCTCTAAGCCGTGACCGCGGACGGAAGAGTCAGCTCGGTAGGTTGAACAAAGATAAAAATGGTTATCGAAAGGGAAGGGATGAATAAGTATTTTCTATATGGATCTTTTGCTGCGTTTCTGATGCTGCTCGAAGGGTGTACCACCCACATGGTGCAGAAGGAAGCAGGGGGCTTGTCTGCTCGGGAAACTGGGAAAATCTATGCAACGGCGGAACGTAACATTCCGAAATATGAGAGTGAAAGCTACCGGCTTCCTTGCTGGTTTATGCAGGTGTGGAATTCGGAAAAGGTTAAGGTGCTTGATGCAAAAGGCACATCTTTGAATTCAGTTGTATTGCTTCCGGGAATATATTCGGTGCGTGCCGATTGTATGCAGGGAACCTGGAGCGCGTATCCAGAAGCTACGTTCCGCGTGATGGCGGGGCATACCTACATAATCTACGGGCTTAACGACCGCGGCCGCGTAAGCCTTCATCTCCAACACATTGACGAGTAAACAAGAGAAAACGGGGCAGTTTCAGGCTCGGAGGATGGGGTGACGCAGCCCGTAGGTTGGGGTTCGCTCTACTCACCCCAACCTACGAAAAGCCCCATGCGCTACCGCCGCGCCGACACGCCGGGCGCCACATACTTCTTCACGCTGAATGCGGCTGACCGCGTCGGCCGCCTGCGGACGGATCACATCGACGCGTTGCGCGACAGCTTCCGCACGGTGCGCAGGTCACGCCCGTTCGAACTGGACGCCATTTGCGTGCTGCCCGACCACCTGCACCTGCTGATGACCTTGCCGCGCGAGGACGCCGACTTCGCCACGCGCATCATGCTCATCAAGCAAGGCTTCTCGCGGCGGGTCCCTCTAGGCGAACGCATCAGCGCCAGCCGTGCCTCAAAGGGCGAGCGAGGGCTTCGCGGCTGCGCGGCTCAACGGCTGGAAGCCTCGCTGAAGCTCACCCGCAGCTTCCCCCCACCACTTTCACGCCCCGCACCGCCAGCTTGGCCAGCGCGCCCTTGGCGGTGCTGGTGTCCACCGTGTAGACGGGACGGCGTTGCAGCGCGTCCTTGGCGAACTGCGGGGCGTAGAGCTTCACCACCTCGGCGTACTCGGCGGGCAGGCCGCTGAGCTCCAGCGTCGTGACTTGCAGGTCTTCAAGGAAGAGCTGGCCCTCGACCGGCACGTAGCGCGGCCGGGCCGACAGGCCGACTCGACCGACGCGTTCACGCGTGCCCAGCGTCACCTTGGCATCGGCCGTGATGCCAATGCGGTCGTCGCCGTCGGTCAACACCACGACGGGGTTGGACAGGTCCAGGCAGGCGATGAGCAGCTTGCAGTGGTGGGTCGGGAAGCGCGGCGCGATGCGTGCTTGCAGCTCGGCCTGCTCGATGTCGAGATGGCCGGTGTGCAGGCTGCTGACAACGGCGCAGGTGGCGAGGGCAGCGCTGGCGATGAGCGCTGCGGTGACCAGGGCGAGGCGGCGGTGCATGCGACGAGGCTACACGAGTGCCACCGCACATCACCTTGGTAACGCCGCACGCGGCGGGTGAGCCTGCAAACCTCAATGTCTCGGCCGGTTGCCTGCCGGTGCAGCCTCTTGATTCCGATCGGCGCTGGCGTGCCATCGGGCATCAGGCCCGCTGGCTGAGGCGCGACGGCGCTCGCGCTGGGAGCCGGCGATGCGGCTGTGGACGCGCTGGTCGGCGCCGGGGCGGCGGCTTCCTCGCGTTCTGCGATGCCTAGGCAGCGAGTAAGCAATTTGCCGCAAAGCCAGTTGCCCGCCGCGCTCACCGCCGCGCTGCCCGCCGCGCAGCCGATCGCCGCGCTGAGATTTTCCTGACTGGACCCGGGCGCGGAGGGCTGAGGGGGAAAGTCCTGCAAACGCCGGGATTCCACCCTATCCGCCTAACGCGCCAACCGCTACAACGGCGCTCTCACGACGACGGCTGCCTTCACATGCAGCTTTTTCTATGTTGGCATTGACAGCGTTGTCATGCCGGGGCGCAGGAGAACGGAATGGACAGACGTAGCGTGGTGCAGGGCACCCTGGCGTTGGCTTTGACGGGCTGTGGAGGGGGCGGCAGCGTGCCTACGCCTGCTCCGGCGCCGCCCGTGCAAACGCAGCCCCCACCGCCACCTGTACCCGCGCCGGTTCCGACGCCCACTCCCCCGCCTGCCGTGGTGCCCGCGCTGAAGGATCTGGCCGAGTTCCCCATTGGCGTGGAAGTCAGTGCCGCGAAGGAGGCCCGCAGCATCTTCACGCTGCCCGAGCAACTGCCCACCATCAACAAGCACTTCAACAGCCTCGTGGCGGGCGTGATCATGAAGATGCGCTACCTGCACCCCGGCGAGAAGGAGTTCTTCTTCGCCGACGCCGACCAGCTTGCCAGTTATGCGGAAGCCCACGGCATGCGCCTGCACGGCCACACGCTGATCTGGCACTGGGACTCTGAAATCCCCGATTGGATGAAGGCCTACAGCGGCGATTGGGCGGCCATGCTGGACGATCACGTCACGCAGATCTGCCGCCACTTCGGCACGCGCACCCAGAGCTGGGACGTCGTCAACGAAGCCCTGGACGAGAGTGCCGCCTCGGGCTTTCGCAACAGCATCTTCTTGCAGAAGGTAGGCAAGAAGTACATCGAGAACGCCTTCATCGCCGCCCGCGCCGCAGCCCCCGGCGTTGACCTGTACTACAACGACTTCTCCATCGAAGGCGGCGGCAAGAAGCTCGACACCATGCTCGCCATGCTGGACGATTTCAAGGCGCGCGGCATCCCCGTCGACGGCGTCGGGTTCCAGATGCACACCGGCCTCGGCACTGCCGTCTCCGCGACCCAGGGCGATCCGAGCAACGAGCGCATCCAGCAGTCCTTCAAGGCCGTGGCGGACCGGGGCTACAAGGTGCGCATCTCTGAGATGGATGTCTTCGACAACATCTACGGCGTACCCACCCTGACCGACGAGATCGCTCAGGCGCAGAAGGCCCGCTGCAAGGCCATCGTCAAGGCCTACCTGGACGCTGTGCCAAAAGCCCAGCGTGCCGGCATCACCTTCTGGGGCCTGGTGGACGGCGAGACCTGGATGAACTACGTCTATCCGTTCAAGGTGTGGCCGCTGCTCTTCAACGACGACTACACGCCCAAGCCTGCGTTCTGGGGCGTGGCCGAGGCGCTCCAGGGCACCTGAGGCGCCCCTCCATGTCGGCCTCGGACGGCTCCCACAGGCCATGCTTGACCCGATAGGGCGGGGTCCGCGCCGCAACGGGCAATGCCAGCAGTGCAAGCAACAGCGAGATGAAGACTTTCATCCGGCGGATGGTGCCCCAAGCCCGGCAGGTTGGCGTGAACCTGCGAACCCCAACGTTTGACCACCATAGCCCGTTGGGGTTGACTCCCGTTCACCCCAACCTACAAAAAGCCCATGCGCTACCGCAGAGCCGATACGCCGGGTGCCAGCTATTTCTTCACGCTGAATGCGGCCGGCCGCAGCGGGCGCCTGCTGACGGAGAACATCGACGCACTGCGGGACAGCTTCCGCACCGTACGCAGGTCACGCCCGTTCGTCGTGGACGCAATCTGCGTGCTGCCCGACCACGTGCACCTGCTGATGACCTTGCCGCGCGAGGACGCCGACTTCGCCACGCGCATCATGCTCATCAAAGCAAGGCTTCTCGCGGCGGGTCCCTCAAGGCGAACGCATCAGCGCCAGCCGTGCCTCAAAGGGCGAGCGAGGACTTCGCGGCTGCGCGGCTCAACGGCTGGAAGCCTCGCTGAAGCTCACCCGCAGCTTGCCCCCCACCACTTTCACGTCCCGCACCGCCAGCCTGGCCAGCGCGCCCTTGGCGGTGCTGGTGTCCAGCGTGTAGACGGGACGGCGTTGCAGCGCGTCCTTGGCGAGCTGCGGGGCGTAGAGCTTCACCACCTCGGCGTACTCGGCGGGCAGGCCGCTGAGCTCCAGCGTCGTGACTTGCAGGTCTTCCAGGAAGAGCTGGCCCTCGGCCGGCACGTAGCGAGGCCGGGCCGACAGGCCGACCCGACCGATGCGTTCACGCGTGCCCAGCGTCACCTTGGCATCGGCCGTGATGCCGATGCGGTCGTCGCCGTCGGTCAACACCACGACGGGGTTGGACAGGTCCAGGCAGGCGATGAGCAGCTTGCAGTGGTGGGTCGGGAAGCGCGGCGCGATGCGCGCTTGCAGCTCGGCCTGCTTGATGTCGAGATGGCCGGTGTGCAGGCTGCTGACGACGGCGCAGGTGGCGAGGGCGGCGCTGGCGACGAGCGCTGCGGTGACCAGGGCGAGGCGGCGGTGCATGCGAGGAGGCTACACGAGTGCCACCGCACATCACCTTGGTCACGCCTGCACTCGGCGGGTGAGCCTGCGAACCGCAATGTCTCGGCCGGCAGGCTGCCGGTGCAGCGTCTTGAACGGCAACAGAATGCCGCCGGCTTGAGCAAGGATTGGTGAAACCGGCTCGCTCAAGCCGTCTGCAAGGCCGGGCAGGATCAGTCGAGCAGCGACTGGGGAACCTTGCCGCCGTTCACGGCGATCTTGGCAAGCACCATCTTGTGCAGCCAGACATTCATCTTGGCCGAGTCCTGCATCAGTTCAGCAGGGCAACGCAATTCGACGGCCAGTTCCTTGCGAGCCTCCAAACTGGAGTCGATATCGAGGAGCTTCAGCAGGTCAACGATCGAGGTTCGCCAGTTGAGCTTCTGGGCGTTGTTGGCGGCGCGTTGTTCGAGCTGCGCTTCGACGTCAACGATCCCGATCGGCGCTGGCGTGCCATCGGGCATCAGGCCCGCTGGCTGGGGCGTGACGGGGCTCGCGCTGGGAGCCGGCGATGCAGCTGTGGACGCGCTGGTCGGCGCCGGGGCAGCGGCCTCCTCGCGTTTTTCGATGCCCAGTTTCTCGAGGATTTTTGAGAAGAAGCTCATGTTGGGTTCCTTGAAGGCGAATGGAACTCAAACGGTAGTGGATTGCTTGGTGGCACAGGTCAGCACTTGGCGCGCTCTGGGGTAGGCGGGGGCGCACAACATTGACAGCCGGGCCGATGGGATAGGCGTACTCCGCTCGCGTCTTGCGGCGGTGGTCGCCCATCAGACGGACGGCAAGGGCGTGATGGGCGTGATGGGCGTGATAGCCGATGGGCTGTCGGTGTAGCCATCGGTTGCCCAGAATGCGACACCTGCGGCGTACAGACGTAATCCGAGCACGGCAGGGATCAGTCGTCTTTAGGGACTGACGGCGCCTGAACGGAAGCCTAGCCTTCGGTCTCCAAACAAGGAGTCCGCCATGCGCAACTGCCTCACCGTGCTGCCCCTCGCCCTGGCAAGCCTGCCCACCTTCGCGGCCGAAATGAGCCAGCAGGATCTCGGGTCCACGGGCGCTCTCGTGTCGAGCTGTGCCGGCATGGCCAGCGGCTCCTTTCCGATCGAAGGCGGCCTGTTCGACTGGCAGCCGGGCCTGTCCAACTGCAACTCTGCCTCGACCACCACGCCGGGGCAGCAGTTGACGGCCAGTGGCGCCTACAGCCAGGCGACGCCGTCCGTGCAGGCCGACTCCACCGGCAGCGCCGCCTACGGCGCGGTGGGCATGTATGCCCATTTCCGCGCCAATGCCAGCGCCGGTTTCGCAGCCGCAGAAAGCACCGCAGGGTGGACGGACACGTGGACGCTGATACCGGCCAACCCGGCCCAGATCGGCCAGAACGCCGTGGTGAGCTTCAGCGTCCATCTCGACGGCGTGCTCGATGGCCTGCCTATCGGCAACAGCTATACCCGGATCGGCAGCCAGGTCTGGCTCAACAACGCGGCGGTTGGTGGTCAGGTCTTCCGCGCCCAGGGTCAGGGTCAGGGCGGCTTTCCCTTTCACGAGGTGATCGACCAGAACGTCAACTTCAGCGTCACGTTCGTGCTGGGCACGCCGTTTGAGCTGGGTGTCTTCTCGCGTGCGTCCGCGGGCACGGCCGGCGCCGGGCCGAACTGGTTCAGCGAGGCGACCAGCGACTTCGCCAGCACGCTGACATGGCAGGGCATCAGCGGCGTCACCGTGGCGGGCGGTGCGATCAGTTATTCGCTGAGCAGCCAGAGCGGCGTGGACTGGACGGTGCCCTATGCGCCGGTGCCCGAGCCCTCGGCGGCGCTGCTGCTGAGTGGCGGGCTGCTGGCACTGGCGCTTCGTCGGCGCGGCTGAACCAGCGGCAGAACCGGGCCACAGCGCCATCGAGTCGCGTAGCGCCACAGGCGGTCCTCGAATCTGAAGATCCGCGCCTTGCCCGCCGGCCAAGCGCTGTTGGTTAGGTGAGCCTGCGAACCGCAACATTTGGGCCGCCCTAAATCGCTGCGGCTCACTACGGTGCGCAGGCTGCGCTCAGACCTTGTGCGCGGTACCTGCGCCTGCACGCTTGCGCAGCAGGTGCAGCAGCGGCAGCCCGCCCACCAGCAGCAGGGCCCAACTGCCCGGCTCGGGCACAGCGGTGATGGTCAGGCTGGCAGCGGGGCCTGGCAGCCAGTTCCAGGCCGCTGGCGCGTTCGCGTCGCCCCGGATGCCCAGGTGGGTGGTGATCAAACCGCCTTCGGGATCACGCGCGTTGCCCAGCCCGAGTGCGCCGAGAAATCCATTGGCCTCGCTGTTCTTCTCCGAGCCCGCGTCGTAGCCGTACAGGTTGATCGTGACGGTGCCGGTGATGGTGGACAGGTCCAGGCCGCTGACGCCGACGAAGCCGTCATTCGTCCAGCCCAGCATGCTGGCAAACGACAGCAGGTGGTGGGACGCATCGGCATTCACCATGACCGTCACGGAGTCCTGTTGAGGCAGGGGCGCAGACAGCGGCGCGGCGACGCTGCGCACGCTCGTGCCGACGAGGGCGTTCACTTCGTTGAGCAGAAAGCTGCGGTCGCCGCCTTCTGCAATGCGCCAGATCGTCTCCGGTGCGGCCTGGCCGACAGTGAAAGCCGTGTAGGCGTCGCTGTGCGTGATGAACACCGGGGGCGACAGCCGCTGGCCGGTCTGTGCCGTCGCCGCACCCGTCGCCGCGGCATTGCTCGTCAGGTTCGTGAATGTGATCTGGTAGGCCGGCGCTTGCGCGGCGGCCAGTTGAGGCAGCGAGAGGGCGGCTGCAAGCGCCACCCCGAGGGCGGCCAGCCGATGCGGCGCGAGGGCTGTCCGGTGGGGGGCGCGGACGGCGTGATTTGCGTTGTTCATTTGAGAGATCTCCTGTTGATTGGCATGCAGGGCGACACCCCTGCGTGCTGCTGTCGCCGCCAGGCCGCAGCCATTACTCCCTAGCTTCACAGGAGCCACTCGGATGGGGGTGTTGCTGTAAGGAGCAGGAGCGAAGGTCGACCAAGGCGCCCGCAGAAATGCTGAAGCCAGGGCCGGGCGCGCGGTCTTCGCCGCCAGCCAAGCCAGTGCGCGCCAGATCCGCACGCTCCTACCAGCCAGCCGCCGGACACTCGCCGGCATGACTGCCGCTGCCTTCACTTCTCCCACCACCCCCGCCGCGCTGGCCGGCCTCAAGGTCGTCGAGCTGGGCCAGCTGATCGCCGGGCCGTTCGCGGCCAAGACGCTGGCGGACTTTGGCGCCGAGGTCATCAAGATCGAGCCGCCCGGCGCCGGCGACCCGCTGCGCAAGTGGCGGCTGCTGCTGGACGGCACCTCGGTGTGGTGGCAGGTGCAGTCGCGCAACAAGCGCTCGCTGGCGCTGGACCTGCGCACGCCCGAGGGGCAGGACATCGTGCGCCGGCTCAGCGCCGAGGCCGACGTGCTGATCGAGAACTTCCGCCCCGGTGCGATGGAGGGCTGGGGCCTGGGCCCCGACGAGCTGTTGGCCGCCAACCCGCGGCTGATCATGCTGCGCGTCAGCGGCTACGGGCAGACCGGCCCCTACCGCAACCGGCCGGGCTTCGCCGCCGTGGCCGAGGCCATGGGCGGGCTGCGCCACCTGACCGCCGAGCCCGGCCGCGTGCCGGTGCGTGTGGGCGTCAGCATCGGCGACACGCTGGCCGCGCTGCACGGTGTCATCGGTATCCTGCTGGCGCTGCAGCACCGCCATACCACCGGCCAGGGCCAGGTCATCGACGTGGCGCTGTACGAGGCCGTCTTCAACTGCATGGAAAGCCTGCTGCCCGAGTACAGCGCCTTTGGCGTGGTGCGCGAGCCGGCCGGCAGCGCCATGCCGGGCATCGCGCCCTCCAATGCCTATCGCTGCGCCGATGGCAGCTATGCGCTGATCGCCGGCAACGGCGACAGCATCTTCCGCCGGCTGATGACGCTGATTGGCCGCGACGACCTCGGCCGCGACCCGGCGCTCGCCGACAACGCCGGCCGCGTGGCCCGCGTGGCCGAGATCGACGGGGCAATAGGCGCCTGGGCCGCGCAGCGGCCGGTGGACGAGGTGCTGCAGGCGCTGGAGGGCGCCGAGGTGCCGGCCGGGCGCATCTACACGGTGGCCGACATCGCCGCCGACCCGCACTACCGCGCGCGCGGCATGCTGCAGCAGGTGCAGTTACCCGATGGCCGTGCCCTCGACGTCCCCGGCATCTGCCCCAAGCTGTCCGCCACGCCCGGCAGCCACCGCCGCAATGCGCCGGCGCTGGGCCAGGACTCGGAAGCCGTGTTGACGGAACTGGGGCTGACGGGCGAGCAGATCGCGCTGCTGCGGCAGCGCGGCATCGTGAACTGAGGTACTGCCGCTTGGCCAAGCGGGTGGCTCAAAATTTGCCGCTGGAATTCAGGGCAACCAAGGGAGATTGAAGATGCAGATCAGCAAGATGCGTGGCGCCGCTTTGGCGATTGGTGGCTGGCTGGTGGCAGGCGCGGTGCATGCCGCACCGCCACTGCCTTTGCAGGGCCGTGACATCAACGGCGCGGCGGTGGCGGCCAGCGACGCCAGCGCCGTTTTCGAGTACGACCCCAACCTGAACCTGACCTGGCTGAGGAACTGGAACTACGCCGCAGGCGCGAGCTCTGCGTGGGACGCCGGCACGATGACCTGGGAGGATGCCAAGACCTGGGCCTCGACGTTGACCGTCGGCAGCTTCAGCGGCTGGTCGTTGCCCACAACCCAGGTGCCCGACGCCACCTGCTCGCAGAATTCCTTCTTCCCGGGCGTAGGTTATGGGTGCACGGGCAGCCCGATGGGCTATCTGTGGCACAAGGAACTCGGCAACAACTACGACCCGTCGAATCCCAACCTCACGATCGATCCGGGGCCGTTCGTGAACATGCAGTACGGCTGGTACTGGAGCGAAACGGAACGCACCCCTCTGGGCGTGGGGTGGGCTTTCAGTGCCACCTACGGGTTTCAGAACAACCCGCCGACCAATATCAGCCTCAAGAATTACGCCGTGGTCGTGCGTGCCGGCGATGTGTTGTCAGCCGTGCCTGAGCCCATGACGTGGGCCCTGATGCTGATGGGTCTGGGCGCGCTGGCGTTGCTCCGGATCCGGCGGCCCGGCTGAGGCAGTCGTGAGACGGCACTTACCGTGCCGCAATCATCCTCACGCCCAGCCCGATGAACACCGTCCCCGCCAGCCGATCCAGCCACTGGCCCACGCTCGGCCGGCGGTTCAGCCAGGCGCCGATGCTGCCGGAGAAGTAGCCCAGCAGCCCGAACAGCACGGCGGCCTGCGCGGTGAACAGCAGGCCCAGCAGCCCGAGCTGCCACTCCACCTGACCCTGCGACGCGACGACGAACTGCGGCAGGAAGGACAGGAAGAACAGCACGACCTTGGGGTTGATGGCGTTGGCGATCAGGCCCTTGACGAACAGCTGGCGCAGCGGTGTTTCGCTAGTCGCCTCGCCGCCAACACGCACGGCGCCTGCATGCCGCCAGGCCTGCACGCCCATCCACAGCAGGTAGGCGCCGCCTGCCCATCTCAGCGCCGTGAAGGCGACCGGCGATGCGGCCACCAGCGCGCTGATGCCGACGACGGCGAGCAGCGTGTGGCTCAGGCAGCCTAAAGCGCAGCCCAGGCCGAAGGCGATGCCCGCGCGACGACCGCGTGACATGCCCATGCCGAGCACCATCAGGTTGTCGGGGCCGGGCGTGGCGGTCAGCACGAGGGCGGTCGCGAGGAAGGCGAGGGCTTGGGAGGCGGCGAGCATGGGCGGATGCTAAAGGCGATTGCGCTCAATAGCGGCACGAGCAGGGCGCGCGCGGTTGTCGAGGCTACGGACCCCGCGCAGGCACGGCCATTGCCCGTTACCGCTGCGGCGTGCCAGTCGGCGTTGCAGAGCCGCAGGAGCGATGCCATGACGACGAAGAAACAGGTGCTCTTCATCCAGGGCGGCGGCGAGGGCGCGCATGCGGCCGATGCGCCGTTGGCGGCTTCGCTGAGGCGCGAACTGGGCGCGGGTTACGAGGTGCACTACCCGCAGATGCGTGGTGAAGACGAGCCGAGCATGGAGCCGTGGAAGCGGCAGATCGGTGCGGAGCTGTCGAAGCTGCACGGCACGGTGACGCTGGTGGGGCATTCCCTGGGCGGGGCCATGCTGCTGAGCTACCTGGCGGAGCGGGCGCCGCCGATTGACGTCAACGCTTTGGTTCTGCTGGCCGCACCGGCGTGGGACGGCGAGCGCTGGGCCTTCGACGAACTCGTGTTGCCGGACGACCTGGCCGAGAGGCTCGGTGCCATCCCGCAGTTGCTGATCTATCACTGCCGCGATGACGAGACGGTGCCGTTCGCTCATCTGGCGTTGCATGCCGCGAAGCTGCCGCAGGCGATCACGGTGACGATGGCGCACGGCGGGCATCAGTTCGGCGACGACCTGCAGACCGTTGCCGCAGACATTCGCGCGGTGCGCGCCGGCTAGCGATCGTTCAGCGCTGCCGGGCCGCCCTGCGGGTGACGGTGGGGCTGCGAGCGCGCAGAGGCGGTCGCGCATGACCTTCGCCTGAGGCGCTGCTCGATCCTAAGCTCGCCGCCCACACACCGTGTGCCTGCGCCAGTTGAGCTGGGCAGCGCCCCAAGGAACCCAAGGGAGCCCATGCTCAAACGCCTTTCGCTGCTGTTGACCCTCGCCTGCCTGCTTGGTGCCTGTCGCTTCGGCGCCGCGGTCGAAGTCCCCGCAGCTGCGGCTTCGGGCGCCTCGGCGCCTGCCCATGCCTATGCCGGCACGGTGGAGCGCGGCAAGGCCATCACGTCAAAGATCACGGGCATCATCTACCCGTACCACGTCTATCTGCCGGAGCACTACGCCACCTCGGGCAAGCGCTACGACGTCATGTACACGACCGACGGGCAATGGACCTTCCCGGCGTTCTCGCGGATGCTGGACCAGCGCCGCAAGCCGATGATCCTGATCAGCATCGAGCAGGGCGGGGAGGACCGCCGCGCCACCGACTACACCGCCAAGGGCGCGCCGGCCTATGCGCGCTTCCTGAAGGAGGAACTGGCGCCGCTGATCGAGCGCAGCTACCGCACGACCGACGTGCGTTCGTACGCGGGCACGTCGCTGGGTGGGCTGTTGGGCGCGCTGATGCTGAGCACTGAGGACGCGACGACGCCGTTGTTCAGGAACTACCTGCTGTTCGACGGCTCGTTCTTCATGCTGACCGACAGCAACCTCAAGGACGAGGACGCCCGCTTTGCGGCCAGCCACCGCCTGCCAGTGCGTCTGTTCGTGACGGGCGCGATGAGGCAAGGCAACGAGCGCGACGTGGCCACATTGGCGGCCCGCTACCAGGCCCGGCCCTATGTGGGCTTGCAGGTGCATCACAAGAACTTCGACGTGACGCATTTCGGCATCGCCGATCCGTCCTTCGATTGGGCGATCGACCTGATTGACTAGGCCACGCTCTGCGTATGCTTCGCGCCTGATGACCTTGCCGCCTGAGCAGGGAGCAGTCCTCGACCGGAGACAACCCGCGTGAACCTCGTGCCCCAAAGCCTGTCAGGCCTGTTGCGCCGTCTGCCGCTGCTGAGTCTTGCCTGCCTGCTTTGCGCCTGCGGTGGCGGCGGCTCGACCGAGACGACGCCGCAGCTCGCCCAGCCTGCCGCGTCGGCGCCTGCGTATGTCTATGCCGGCACGGTCGAGCGCGACAAGTCCATCACGTCAAAGATCACGGGCATCACCTACCCGTATCACGTCTACCTGCCGGAGAACTACGCGACCTCGGGCAAGAGCTACCCCGTCATGTATGCGACGGACGGGCAGTGGAGTTTTCCGGCGTTCTCGCAGATGCTGGACAAGCGCCGCAAGGCCATGATCCTGGTGAACATCGAGCAGGGGCCGCCCGACCGCAGGGCCATCGACTACACGGTGAATGGTGCGCCGGCCTATGGCCGCTTCCTGAAGGAGGAGCTGGCGCCGCTGATCGAGGCCGGCTACCGCACGACGGGCGTGCGCAGCTTCTCGGGCACGTCCTATGGCGGGCTGCTGGGTTCCATCCTGCTGAGCAACGAGGACGTGGGCACGCCCTTCTTCAGGAACTACCTGCTGTTCGACGGCTCCTTCTGGGCGCTGACAACCAAGAACATCCTGGACGAGCAGGCCCGCTTTGCGGCCAGCCCCCGCCTGCCCGTGCGCCTGATCCTGACCAGCGCGAACGCGCCCGGCAACGTCAACGACGTGCTCGCCTTCGAGGCGCGCTACAGGAGCCGGGCCTATGCGGACCTGCTGATTCAGCGCAAGGACTTCAACATCGCGCACAACGATGTGGGTGATCCGTCGTTCGACTGGGCGATTGATCTGATCGACTAGGGCCTTCGACGTCAGGCCAGGGGTGCCGTTCAGTCCCGGAAGCTTGGCGTGCCTTTGCCGGCCATCATGGCCTTCGTCAGGTCCTCGCTCATCAGCATGGCTGCGTTCCAGGTCGCGATGTAGTTGAGGCCGTCGGCCACCGAGTGGTCGCGCGCGTAGTTCAGCTGTTCCTTGGTGCCGCGGATGGACAGCGGCGACTTGGCGGCAATGCTCGCGGCGATCTCGCGCACACCAGCGCCCAGCGCCTCGCGGCTGTCGAACACGCGGTTGACCAGACCGATCTCGCGCGCCTCGGCTGCCTCCACGCGCCGGCCCGTGTAGGCCAGCTCGCGCACCAGGCCTTGGGAGCCGATGAGCTTGGGCAGGCGCTGCAGCGTGCCCACGTCGGCCACCATGCCGATGTCGATCTCCTTGATGGAGAAGTAGGCGTCGGCCGAGCAGTAGCGCATGTCGGCCGCGCAGATCAGGTCGATGCCGCCGCCCACGCAGGCGCCGTGGATGGCCGCGAGCACGGGCTTGCGGCAGCGCTCCAGGCTGGTGAGGGTGTCCTGCATGTCCAGGATGACGAGGCGCAGGCTCTCGCGCGTGCGGCCGTCGCAGGGGTCGGCGATCTGCGGAGCGATGCCCATCATCATGGCCAGGTCGATGCCGGCGGTGAAGTGACGGCCTTCGCCCTCCAGCACCGCCACGCGCACCTCGGCCTGGCCGTCGATCCAGTCGAACGCACGGCGGATGTCCTGCCACATCGTCGCGTTCATCGCGTTGGCCTTGTCCGGCCGGTTCAGGCGGACGGTGGCGATGTGGTCCTGGATGGAGAGGGTGAGGGTGTCGAGCGTGGGCGAGGTCATGGGCGAGTCAGCATTGAGGAGTGTTGTGGAGCGGGGTGTCATCCGGGCTCGGCTGCGCGGGTGTGAGCCGTATGCCGTGCGGGGTTTCGGTGAGCAGGACGGTGTCTCCCTCCGCCAGCCGAAGGCGCGCCAACACGTCCTCTGGCAGCGCGAGCCCCAGCGAGCCTTCTGGTGACCCAGGAACTTCAACGAGTTGAACGATGCCCATGTGTGCTGCTCCTTTTGGCGGCTGCATCGACAATCGATGCAGACCGGCCTGATTTTTCATCGAACCATGCACACCTATTCCAAACGTCTTCCCCAAGGCGGCGGCCTTGCCGCCGTACTGCTCAAGCGCGCGCCTGCGCTCGAACTCGACTGGGATACCCGCAGCAAGAGCCGCTTCGGCGCCACGGACAGCACGGGGCGCGAGGTGGCCATCGTGTTGCCGCGCGGGACGGCGCTGCGCGGCGGCGACGTGCTGGTAGGCGAGGACGGCTCGCTGCTGCGCGTCATCGCCTCGCCCCAGCCCGTGCTGCAGGTGCGCCACTGCGCCGAGCACGGCTCGCCCTTCGATCTGCTGCGCGCCGCCTACCACCTCGGCAACCGCCATGTGCCGCTGGAGCTGCAGCCAGACCTGCTGCAGTTCGAGCCCGACCCGGTGCTGGCTGACATGCTGCGCCGCCAGCACCTGATCGTCACCGAGGCGCAGGCGGCCTTCGAGCCCGAGGGCGGGGCCTATGGCGAGGGTGCCGGCCACGGCCATCACCATCATGACCACGGGCATGACCATCACGAGCACGCCGCCGCGCCGGCGCCCGTGCGCAAGCCGCTGACCATTCCCGTCAAGGCACACGACGAAGGCCATGTGCACGGCCCGGGCTGCGGTCACGACCACGGCCATGACCACAAGCACTGAGGCCTCGCTGCTGCACCTGCTCTGGTTGGCCTCGCCGGCGCTGCCGGTCGGCGGCTTCAGCTACTCAGAGGGCCTGGAGGCGGCCGTCGACGCCGGCATCGTGCACGACGAGACCAGCGCCGGCGACTGGCTGCTGAACCAGCTTGAACTCGTGCAGGCGCGCGCCGAGCTGCCAGTGGCCGCCGCCGCGCATGCCGCCACGCTGGCGCTCGACGGTGAGCGCCTGGCCGAACTCAACGCCTGGACGCTGCAGACGCGCGAGACCAGCGAGAGCCTGCAGCAGGCCCAGCAGATGGGTCGCAGCCTGGTCGTGTGGATGCAGGGCCTGATCCCGGATGCCGCCGTGCTGCCGCTGCTGCAAGCGCTCAAGCCCGCGCCGACCTGGCCGGTCGTCATGGGCGCCGTGGCCGCGTCGCGTGGCGCGGCGCTACAGCCGGCGCTGCAGGCCATCGCCTTCGGCTGGGCCGAGAACCTGATGCAGGCCGCCGTGCGCAGCGTGCCGCTGGGGCAGACGGCCGGGCAGCGCCTGCTGGCACGCCTCGTGCACGCCATTCCGCCAGCCGTTGAGACCGCGCTGGCCGAATCCGAACCCTTGGCCTTTGCGCCCTTGCTCGGCATCCACGGCGCCCGCCACGAAACCCAATATTCGAGACTGTTCCGCTCATGACTTCAGCACCTTTGCACGCCATCCCCAACCGCACCAAGAAACTGCCGCCGCTGCGCGTGGGCGTGGGTGGCCCGGTGGGTTCGGGCAAGACCACGCTGGTGGAGATGCTCTGCAAGACCATGCGTGACCGCTGGGACCTGGTCGTCGTCACCAACGACATCTACACCAAGGAAGACCAGCGCCTGCTGACCGTGGCCGGCGCGCTGGCGCCCGAACGCATCATGGGCGTGGAGACCGGCGGCTGCCCGCACACCGCCATCCGCGAGGACTGCTCCATCAACCTCGAAGCGGTGGACCGCATGCTGGACAAGTTCCCCGACGCGGACATCGTCTTCGTCGAGAGCGGCGGCGACAACCTCGCGGCCACCTTCAGCCCCGAGCTGAGCGACCTGACCATCTACGTCATCGACGTGGCGGCCGGCGAGAAGATTCCGCGCAAGGGCGGCCCCGGCATCACCAAGAGCGACCTCTTCGTCATCAACAAGACCGACCTCGCGCCGCATGTGGGCGCCGACCTGGACGTGATGCGCAGCGACACCGCGCGCATGCGGCCGGTGAAGCCCTGGGTCATGACCAACCTCAAGACCCGTGACGGCCTGGCCGAGGTGGTCGCCTTCATCGAGAAGAAGGGTCTGCTGGTTGACTGACCCCGTCCGCTGGCCCGCGCGGCTGACGCTGAACGCCGCGCGTGACGGCTCGGGCGCGACCCGAGTGCATGCCCGCCACGACGGCCCGCTGCGGCTGCTGAAGACGCTCTACCCGGAATCCACGCGCATCGCCCACGCGGTGCTCGTGCACCCGCCCGGCGGCCTGGTGGGCGGCGATCGGCTCGACATCCAGATCGATGTCGAAGCCGGCGCGCATCTGCTTGTTACCACGCCGGCCGCAACGCGCTTCTACCGCTCCAACGCGGGCGAGGCGGCGCAGGTCGTGCATGCCCGCGTGGGTGAAGGCGCGCGGCTGGAATGGTTGCCGCAGGAGACGCTGGCCTACCCCAGCTGCATTGCGCGCAACGAGGTCAGGCTCAGCCTGGCGCCCGGCGCCAGCCTGTTCGCGACCGAGGTGCTGGGCCTGGGCCTGCCGGCGGCGAGCCAGCCCTTTGATGCCGGCAAGCTGCTGCAGCACCTGGAGATCACCGGCCAGTGGCTGGACCGCGGGTGGCTGGATGCAGCCGACAAGGCCTTGCTGGATGGGCCATGCGGCCTGGCGGGCCACCGCGTGCTGGGCACGCTGGCCTATGCGCAGACCGTTCCGTTGGCAGATGCCGAGGCACTGCTGGCCGACAGCCGTGCGCTGCTGGCCGAGGTGCCCGACGTGCCGCTCAGTGGCATCACCCATCTGGCCAGCCTGCGTGGCGCCGTGCTGCTGATGCGCGTCATCGGCGACGAGGTCGAGGACGTCACGCTGGCGCTGCGGCGGGTGCGGTCGCTGTGGCGCGAGCGGCTGTGGGCGTTGCCGGGCAGCGATCCGCGCATCTGGGCGACCTGATGCCGCCGCGCGCAAGCGCCGGCAACCGACGTGCCCGCCTCGTGGCGTCCTACAGGCGATGTAGGGCGCCAGCGGTGTACTCCAGCCACGGCGGCATGACCGCCGGTCCCAACAATGTCTGGAGGTTCGTATGAACGGTTTGCGTGCAATCGCCTTGGCCCTGATCGTCGGTGGCGTGCTCGCGCTGGCTTACGGCGGGTTCTCGTACACGGATGAAAAGACCGCAGCCAAGATCGGCCCGCTGGAGATCAACGTCAAGGAGACGAAGTCCGTCAACATCCCCATCTGGCTGGGCATCGCCGGCATCGTCGGCGGCGTGCTGGTGCTGGTGGGCGCGGGCAAGCGCTGAGGCAGTTCCCACGCTTCGCCGCCGCGCTCATGCGAGGCGGCGAGCCTGATTACTCGTCGTCGCCGCCTGGCATCCGCTGGCGCAGCTTGACCTTGGTGGTGGCCTTCTTGCGCATCTTGATGTTCATCATCTCGACGCCCAGCGAGAAGGCCATGGCGAAGTAGATGTAGCCCTTGGGCACATGGTGGCCGAAGCCCTCGGCCACGAGCACCACGCCGACGACGACCAAGAAGCTCAGCGCCAGCATCTTGATGGTGGGGTGGTTGGACACGAAGCGGCCGATGGGCCCGGCGAACAGCATCATCAGCGCGACCGAGCAGATGACGGCGCCGATCATGATGCGCACGTCGTCGACCATGCCGACGGCGGTGATGATGGAGTCCAGCGAGAAGACCAGGTCGATGACCATGATCTGCAGGATGACCGACGCGAAGGCGGCCTTGGCCGCACCGCCGGCGCCGTGGCTCTCGTCCTCGCCTTCCAGCGAGCCGTGGATCTCGCCGGTGCTCTTCCAGATCAGGAACAGGCCACCGCCGATGAGGATGAGGTCGCGCCCCGAGATGGGCTTGTCGAAGACGGGCAGCGTGAACAGCGGCTCCACCATGCCGACGATCCAGGCCAGCATCATCAGCAGGCCGATGCGCATGAACATGGCCATGAACAGGCCCAGGCGCCGCGCGGTCTCCTGCCGTTCCTTGGGCAGCTTGTCGACCAGGATGCTGATGAAGATGATGTTGTCTATGCCCAGCACCAGCTCCAGCGCGGTCAGCGTGGCGAGGGCGATCCAGGTCTGCGGGTCGGTCAGCAGTTCAAGCATGGCGGGCGGTCCGTGGTGAGCCCCAGATTGTCGCCAGCGCCCGCCGCAGCGTCGACATTCACAACCTGAACGTCGCTTCGGTTTTCCGGTGGGTATCGTGACGGGAGCCTAGGCCTGCTGCTGCCGCGCGCCCGAGGGCGTGCCCGGCCAGCCGGCCGCCGCCCAGGCGCGGCGCAATTGCAGCTCCGAGTTGAAGCCGGCCGCGTCGCTGGCCGCAGCCACGCTGGCGCCGGCCTGCAGCGTGTTGCGCGCCACGGCCAGGCGCACGCCGCGCAGATAGGCCTGCGGGCTGGTGCCGGCATGCTGGGCGAACAGCCGGCTCAGGGTTCTCGGCGTCGTGGCGGCGAGCGCGGCCATGCGCTCCAGCGGCCAGTCCTCGGCGGGCGCCAGGCTCAGCGCGTCCTGCACGCGGTGCAGCCTCGTGTTCAGGTGCTGGCGGTGCGCCAGCAGCGGCGAGAGCTCGGGGTCGGCAGGGCCACGCCTCAGCGCCACGGCCATCTGCTCCGCCACACGAGCGGCAACCAGTTCGCCCGCATGCTCGGCGACGAGGTGCAGGGCCAGGTCGATGCCGGCCGTCACGCCGGCGCTGGTGAAGACTTCGCCATCCTGCACGAAGACGCGGTCCTGCATCACCGTCGCCCCTGGGGCCAGGCGGGCGAGGTCGTCCAAGTGCTGATGGTGGGTCGTGGCGCGGCGGCCGTCGAGCAGGCCGGCGCGGGCCGCGAGCAGTGCGCCCGAGCACACCGTGACGAGGCGCAGCCCCGGCCGCCCCGGGGCCAGGCGCGCCAGCCAGGCGAGCAGCTCCCGCTGCGGCGCCCGCCGGGCCTCCGCCGCCGAGGTGCGGCCGATGAGGACGATCCAGCTTCCTTCGGGCAGCGCCACCGGCAGCGGCTCCAGTGCCTGCAGCTGGATGCCGACCGAGCCGGTGGACGCAGCCTGCACACCGGCAAAGCGCAGTGCAAAGGGCGCGACGGCCAGCTTCAGCTCGGCGATCTGCAGGCTGGCCAGCCGCAGCGCCTCGGCCGGTCCAGCCCAGTCGAGGACGAGGCTGTCGTCCTGCAGGACGAAGACCACCTGTTTAGGCAAGGGCTGTTTCCTCTTGCATCACGGCCTCGAGCGCCGCTTCGGCATCCAGCACGCGGGCGAAGCGCCCGTCCAGCACGGTGGCCGTGCGGGCACGCAGTTGGGCGGGCGTCAGCGGCGAACCGTCGGGTTGGAACATCGTGAACGTGAGTGTCGCCTCGGGCACGTAGATGACGTCCCAACCCAGGTCCGACGCATGCCGCGTCGTCGTCTCGCAGCATTGCTCGGTGCGGATGCCGCTGATGACGAGGCGGCGCACGCCCTGCTGGGTCAGCCACACGTCCAGGCCGCTGCCGATGAGGGCGCTGTGGCGGGTCTTGTTCACGGTGACGGCGGCCTGGAAGTCGCGCAGGCCTTCCAGCGGGCGGACGAGGCCGCTCTCCAGGCTGAAGGGGTCGGCGCCGGTCGCGTCGGGCTGCACATGGAAGACGCGCACGATGGGCAGGCCGGCGGCCTCGAAGCCCTCGATGAGCCGGTTCTGCGCGGCGAGGTAGGCCGGCACCTCGGCGGGTTCGAAATAGGGCCGGTGAGCGAAGGACTGCTGAGCGTCGATGACGATGAGGGCGGTGGTCATGGTGAGGCCTCTGGTGCGTTGAAGAGGCCCTCAGTGTTCCGCCACCATGCAACGCCCGCCACGCGCTGGCAGACGGAGATGGATCAATTCAGGACAAGCCCAGCGCACTCAGCAATTCGGCCGGCGAGTAAGGCCGGCGGCGCTTGGGGCTGGCTTCGACGAGGGCCTGCATGCGCGCATTCCGCGGCGCGCTGCGGTGCAGGCTCTGAGCCAGGCGTACGACCTCTCCGCAGAGCGCGTCAATCTCCGTCGTGCGGCCTGCGCTCAGGTCGTCGGCCATGCTGGAGCGCGCCTGGGCGTCGATGCGCAGCATGCGCGCGGCGGCAAGGCGGAACAGCGGCGTGGGCAGGCGCAGCATCATCAGCAGACGGCGTGGTGGCAACGGCGTGAGCTGGGCGACGGGGCGCTGCGCGGCGTCCAGCAGATCCAGCGCCTCCTGCTGCAGCGCGGCCAGCACGCGCCGGTAGCCGCGCTCGAGCAACTCTTCGCGCAGCGGCCGGCCGGAGAGGGCGTTGACGGGGTTGTTCAGGTTCAGCAGCAGCTTGCCCCATTGCACGGGTGCCAGGTCGGCGTGCAGCTTCAGCGGCATGCCGACGCGGGCCAGCGCGGTCTGCCAGGCGGCCAGCGCGACGTCGGCCGCGCCACCCTCGGCCGCCAGGGCGCCGGCGGTGCCGCGGTGGTAGTGGCCGGCGCTGAGCTCGGCAATGTTGAAGGGGACCATGCCCGCGTGCCAGCGCAGCTGCGGCGCGACGGCACGGGCCTGGGCCGCGTTGGCGATGCCGTTCTGCAGGCTGATGACCGTGCTGCCCTCGGGCAAGGTCAGGGCAAGAGCGGTGGCCGCTTCGGCGGTGGCGCCGGACTTCACGCACAGCAGCACCAGGTCGGGCTTGAGGCCGGCGGGCGCTTCCTCATGCAGGCGCAGCTGCAGCGGCGGGATGCGGCGGTCCAGGCCGTCCTGGTCCGTCAGGCGCAGGCCGTTCTTGCGCAGGCCGGCCAGCACACGCGGGCGGCCGACAAAGTGGACGGGCACGCCGGCCAGTTGCGTCAGGCCGCCGATGAAGCAGCCTACGGAGCCGGCGCCCATGACGAGAACGCCGGTCATGCGCTGCGCGCTTACGGGTGAGCCAGGTCGCGCAGGTGCGTCGGGCCGACGCGGCGTTCGATTTCCGCAAGCAGCGGACGGCCCCAGCCGAGCATGAACATGGCCTCGCCGACGACGAACATCGGGCCGACGAGCAGGCCGACGAGGTCGTCCACAAACGCGGGCTTCTTGCCTTCGTAGTAATGGCCGACGAACTGGAACACCCAGCCGACGACGAAGCTGCCCACGCCGATGGCCAGCCAGCTCGTGAATGAACCTTGGGCCGCGATCATGGCCAGGGCGGTCAGCACACCGTTGACGGCGGCCGTGGCGGCACCCAGCACGAGGTTGCCGCGCGTCAGATACCAAAGTGCCGACAGCGCCCACAGCACGATGGCAGCGTTCATCGGCGTGTTGCCGACATCGAACTCGGCGCGGGCGAGCAGGGCGCTGATCGCGAAGACGATGAGCGGGATGCCGATGAAGTGGGTCGTGATGTTGCGGCGGTCGCGGTGATAGGCCGCGTACTGCGTCATCAGTTCAAGGGCGGGGCGAAACAGACTGGCCATGTTGGGGCTCCGACGAGGAGATGGTGGCTATGCTAGTCCAGCCCGGTGCGAGAACGTCGCGCTTTGGTGCCCAAAACCTCCGCAGATTCCCCAGTTGAGCCCACAAACGACAGGCCGCCGACCGCTGTTGATCGCCCTGGCCACGCTGGCCGGCTGCGCCGACGTCGCCCCGGTGACACCGCCGTCGGTCGATGGCGACAACGAGTTGCGCGTGCTCGTCTACCGCGGCGGCACGGCCGCGAGGCTGGGCCACAACCATGTCTTGCGCGCCGCCGACCTGCGCGTGGACTGGCCCGCCGCCGGGCCGGTATTGCGCTTTCGCCTGGACTCGCTGGCCGTTGACCCGCCGGGCTTGCGTGCCCGCCTGGGCGAGGCCTTTGCCAGCGCGGTGGACGACGAGGCCCGCGCCGGCACGCGCGCCAACCTGCTGAAGGCGCTGGATGCTGCGGCCCACCCCGAGGTGGTCGTGCGCACGCTGCAGCAGTTGGGTGAGGGCGGGCGGCGCGCGGTGGAGGCCGACATCACGCTGCATGGCGTCACGCGGCGGCAGTGGTTCGTGGCCGAGGTGGCGGGGCGGCGCGCGCGCGGCGAGCTCGTCATCCGGCAAAGCGACTTCGGCATCCAGCCCTTCACGGTGCTGGGCGGGCTGCTGGCGGTGCAGGACGCGCTGATCGTGCAGTTCCAGTTGCTACAGCCTTAGCAGCATCAGGTCCTTGTCCAGCCTGCGGCCATCCGGCAGGCGTATCGCGTCCGGCAGGCGACCGTAGCGCGTGAAGCCGACGCTCTCGTACAGGCCCACAGCGGCGCGGTTGCTGCTGGTGACGCTGAGCGTGACCTGAGCCAGCCCGGCCGTGGCCTGCAGGCGGGCGATGGTGGCACCCAGCAGCGCCCGGCCCGTGCCCCGGCCGCGGTGGGTGTCGGCCACCATCATGCCGACGAGATGGGCGATGTGATTCACCTTGCGGCGGGGCTCACGTTCGCAGGTCAGCCCGCCAATGACACGCGTGCCGTCCAGGGCCAGCAGCGTGAACAGCGTGGCGCCGCCCATGCCACCGGCCAGGCGGCTGCGGTAGCTGGCCAGGTCGCGATGGCACTCGGTCTCGGCGTCCGACGTGAAGGCCTCGGGGTGGCCGGTCAGCATGGCGTCGCGCAGCGCCTTGTAGGCGAGCAGGTCGGGCTCCAGCATGGGGCGGATGGCGATGTGCATCAGGCCAGGTCCGACAGGTGGTTGAGGTTGGCAAAGGCGGCCTCGTCGTCGAAGTGCGCGACGCCGTGGGGCTGGGCCAGCATCCAGCGCAGCACCGCGCGGCCGCCGCCTTGCAGGTGGGCGGCGAGCGGTGCGCGCAGGCGCGCGTGCAGCAGCGCATGCGTCGGGTGCTCGCGGTCCGCCTGGGCGAAGGCCAGGCCGTGCGTCTCGGCCTGTGCCAGCAGTCGTTCGGCCAGGTCCGGCGGCAGGCGAGGGCAGTCGCACGGCGCGGTCAGCAGCCAGGCGTCGTCGGGAATGGCGGCCAGGCCGGCCAGCATGCCGGCGAGCGGGCCGGCGAATTCGAGGCCGGGCGGGTCGGTGAGGGCGGGATGGCCGAAGGCGGCATAGGCATCGAGGTTGCGGTTGGCGCTAATGAGCAGCTTGCCGGCCTGCGGTGCCAGGCGGGCTATGACGTGCGACACCAGCGGCCGGCCGTCCAGCAGCTGCAAGCCCTTGTCCACGCCGCCCATGCGCGTGCCGCGACCGCCGGCGAGGACGAGCGCGTAAAACTCAGCCACCGATGTAATGCATCTCGACGCGCGGTTCGGCGATGGCGGCAGCCGTGCCACGCAACTGCGAGTAGCGGTCGTCGCGCCCGGTCCACACGCCGGCGATGGCGCTTGCCAGCTGGCCATCGCTGACCGGCTCCACCCCGCGCAGCAGCCCGCGCAAGTCATGCCCGCGCGTTGCGAACAGGCAGGTGTAGAGCCGCCCCTCGGTCGACAGCCGGGCGCGGTTGCAGTCGCTGCAGAAGGCCTGGGTCACGCTGGAGATGAAGCCCACCTCGCCGCTGCCGTCGGCATAGGCCCAGCGCTCGGCCGTCTCGCCCGGCGCGCTGTGCGACAGCGGCGCCAGCGCCCACTCGGCGGCGATGCGGCGCTGCACTTCGGCCGAAGGCAAGACCTGGTCCATGCGCCAGCCATTGGTGGCGCCCACGTCCATGAATTCGATGAAGCGCAGCACGACGCCCCCACCGTAGTTCTCCCTGAAGTGGCGCGCCATCGGCAGGATCTGGTCGTCGTTGACGCCGCGCTGCACGACCATGTTGACCTTGATCGGCCCCAGGCCCGCGTCTTGCGCGGCGCGGATACCGGCCAGCACGTCGGCGACGGGGAAGCCGACGTCGTTCATGCGCTGGAAGACAGCGTCGTCCAGTCCGTCCAGACTGACCGTCAGGCGCTTGAGCCCCGCCGCCTTCAACGAGGCGGCCTTCTTGACCAGCGTGGAGCCGTTGGTCGTCAGCGTCAGGTCCAGCTCTCGGCCATCGGGCGTGCGCAGTTCGGCCAGCATGGCGATCAGCGATTCCAGCCCGCGGCGCAGCGTTGGCTCGCCGCCGGTGATGCGAAGCTTTTCGACGCCCAGGCCCGTGAAGGTGCGCGCCAGCCGCGTGATCTCCTCAAAACTGAGGAGGTCGGCATGGGGCAGGAATTCGTGGTGCTTGTCGAACACCTGCTTGGGCATGCAGTAGCTGCAGCGGAAATTGCAGCGGTCCGTCACCGAGATGCGCAGGTCGCGCAGCGGCCGGCCCAATGAATCGGCCAGCAGCTGGCCGGGCCGCGCGACATGCGGCGGCGGCGCGCGCATCGAGCGGGCGTCATGCAGGGGAATCACGCGGGCGGGCATAGGGGCTAATTGTGTCAGCCGGCGGAACCCCGAGGGGCTTGCGGTGGCATCGCGGGCGGGTTTGAATGGGCGGCAATGACTCAGATCCTGCACCCCGACCTGCCGCATTTCATTTCCTTCGGTGAGGCATTGACGGATCTTGTCCGCACGGGGCCGGACCGATGGCGCAGCGCCAGCGGCGGCTCGCCGTGGAACGTGGCGGTGGCGATGTCGACGCTGGGCCAGTTGAGCGCCTTTGCCGGCGCCATCAGCCGCGACCCCTTCGGCGCCGAGATCTGGCAGGCCAGCCAGGAGGCCCACCTCGACATGCGCTTCATCCAGCAGTTGCCGCGCCCGCCGCTGCTGGCCGTGCAGCATGAACTGGACCCGCCGCGCCACTTCCTCATTGGCCAGGACAGCGCCGACCTGCATTTCCGCCCCGAGGGCCTGCCCGCCGGCTGGTCGCGCTCGCTGCGCTGGGCGCATTTCGGCAGCCTGAGCCTGGTGCGCGAGCCGCTGGCGGGGCGGCTGCTGGCGCTGGCCGAGGCGCTGAAGGGCGAGGGCCGGCTCATCAGCTATGCCCCCAACTTCTGCTCGCCGCCGATGGACGCGAGCTATGACGACACGCTGGAGCAGATGTGCCGGCTGGCCGATGTGATCAAGGTGTCGGACGAAGACCTGCGCGGCCTTTTCCGGGTGCCGGACTACCGCTCCGGACTCGCCCAGATCGCGGCCTGGAACCCCGGCAGTTGGCTGCTGCTGACGCGCGCTGAAGGGGGCATGCCAGCTGGCACGACGCTGTACCACGGCGTGGAGGAATGCAGCGGCCTGCCGCCGCACGTGGACGTGGTGGACAGCGTGGGTGCGGGCGACGCGGCCATGGCCGGTCTGCTGGACAGCCTGATGCGCGACGCCGGCGCGCCGGTGGAACAGCACCTGCGCTGGGCGCTGGCTGCGGGCTCGGCGGCCTGCACGGCGCCGGGCTTTGCGCCGCCTCGGGCGGGGCTGGTGGCGGCGCTGGCCGAAGCTGTCGAGATCGACAAAAACTAGGGTATTCCCTTGGTTCCCTTGAACCGGATTGGATCGGCCTCTACGATTAACCGACCGGTCGGTAGGGAAACGCCAATGTCCGAAGTCTTGATCCAGAACGAGCAGCACGGCGCCGTGCGCCTGCTGCGCTTGAACCGCCCCGAGGCGTTGAATGCCTTCACGGCCACCATGCTGGTCCAGTTGCGCCAGGCGCTGGAGGCTGCCGCCGAGGACGCGGCGACGCGCTGCGTGCTGATCACCGGCGCGGGCCGCGCCTTCAGTGCCGGCCAGGACCTGGCCGATCCGCATGTGGCGCCCAGCCGCGAGCTGGATGCCGCGCCCAAGGACATCGGCCACATGCTGGAGCACTACTACATCCCGCTGGCGCTGCGGCTGCGCAGCCTGCCGGTGCCGGTGGTGGCTGCCGTCAACGGCGTGGCGGCCGGCGCCGGCGCCAACCTGGCGCTGAGCTGTGACCTGGTGGTGGCGGCGGAGAGCGCGAGTTTCATCCAGGCGTTCGCCCGCATCGGGCTCATTCCCGACTGCGGCGGCACCTGGCTGCTGCCGCGGCTGGTGGGCCGCGCCAAGGCGCTGGAGCTGGCGCTGTTGGGCGACAAGCTCAAGGCCGCAGAGGCAGAGCGCCTGGGCCTGATCTCGCGCCTGGTGCCCGATGCCGAGCTGCAGGACGCCGCCATGGCGCTGGCGCAGAGGCTGGCCGGCATGCCGACCCGCGCCCTCGTCGAGACGCGCCGCGCGCTGGATGACGCGATGAAGCTGGAGTACGAGCCGGCACTCAAGCGCGAGGCGGCGCTGCAAAGCCAACTGGGCTTTGCGCACGACTATCTCGAAGGCGTCGCGGCCTTCATGGACAAGCGCAAGCCCGAGTTCAAGGACCGGTGATGGACGCACAGGCCATTGCCGAAAAGGTCCGCGACGTCATGCTCGCGGACGATGCCGCAACCAAGATGCTGGGCATGCAGATCGCCGAGGTCGGGCCCGGCCGCGCCGTCGTCACGATGGCGGTGCGGGCCGACATGCTGAACGGCTTCGCCATCTGCCACGGCGGGCTGATCGCGACGCTGGCGGACTCAGCCTTCGCCTTTGCCTGCAACGCCCGCAACGCGCTGACGGTGGCGTCAGGCTTTGGCATCGACATCCTCAAGAGCGCCAAGCTCGGCGACCTGCTGACGGCCACGGCGGAGGAAACCTCGCTGGCCGGCCGCACGGGGCTGTACGACATTGCGGTACGGAACCAGCACGGCGATCTGATTGCCATGTTCCGCGGCCGCTCCTACCGTCTCGGCGAACGAAAGGTTTTTGAATGAGAACCCCACGCCCCGGTGAGCTGGACCCCATCGAGACCGCCAGCCGCGACGAGCTGCAGGCGCTGCAGCTCGAACGCCTGCGCTGGAGCCTGCTGCACGCCTACGACAAGGTGCCGCACTACAAGGCAAAGTTCGACGAAGCCGGCGTGCATCCGTCCGACCTGAAGACGCTGGCCGATCTCGCCAAGTTCCCTTTCACGACCAAGCAGGACCTGCGCGCCAACTACCCGTTCGGCATGTTCGCCCTGCAGCGCCAGCAACTGGCGCGCATCCATGCGTCGTCCGGCACCACGGGCAAGCCCACGGTCGTCGGCTACACGCTCCAGGACATCGACCACTGGGCCAACTTGGTCGCGCGCTCCATCCGCGCTGCGGGCGGCCGCGCGGGCGACCTGGTGCATGTGGCCTATGGCTATGGCCTGTTCACCGGCGGCCTGGGCGCGCACTACGGCGCGGAGCGGCTGGGCTGCACCGTCATCCCGATGAGCGGCGGCCAGACCGAGAAGCAGGTGCAGCTCATCACCGACTTCAAGCCCGACATCATCATGGTGACGCCCAGCTATATGCAGGTGCTGGTGGAGGAGTTCACCCGCCAGGGGCTGGACGCGCGCGAGTCGTCGCTGAAGGTCGGCATCTTCGGCGCCGAGCCCTGGACCGAGGCGATGCGCAAGGACATCGAGGCCAGTGCCGGCATCGACGCGGTGGACATCTACGGCCTGTCCGAAGTCATGGGCCCGGGCGTGGCCAGCGAGTGCGTCGAGAGCAAGGACGGCCCCGTCGTCTGGGAAGACCATTTCTACCCCGAGATCATCGACCCCGAGACGGGCGAGGTGCTACCGGACGGGTCTGAGGGCGAACTGGTCTTCACCTCGCTCAGCAAGGAAGCAATGCCCGTCATCCGCTACCGCACGCGCGACCTGACGCGCCTGCTGCCGCCCACCTCACGCAGCATGCGGCGCATGGGCAAGATCGTCGGCCGCAGCGACGACATGCTCATCATCCGTGGCGTCAACCTGTTTCCGACGCAGGTCGAGGAACTGGTGCTGCAGGAGAAGGGGCTGGGCGGGCAGTACCAATTGGTGGTCAGCCGCGACGGGGCGCTGGACGAGCTGGTGATCCGCTGCGAGCTGGCGCTGGGCGCCGCCGACGACGGCATCGCCAAGCGCCTGTCCGAGCGCATCAAGAACCTGATCGGCGTGACGGCGACTGTTCAAGTCGAGCCGAACAACGCCATCGAACGCACGCTGGTCGGCAAGGCCCGGCGCGTCGTTGACAACCGCATAAAGCAAGGAGCTTGAGATGTACACGCAAGCGATGGATCTGATGGCCCGCGAGGCCAAGCCGAAGGTGGTGAAGTCCGCCGAGGAACTCGCACGAGAAGAAGCCTTCGAGGCCCGCATCGACGCCGGTGACTTCATCGAGGCCAAGGACTGGATGCCCGAGCACTACCGCAAGACGCTCGTGCGCCAGATCAGCCAGCACGCGCATAGCGAGATCGTCGGCATGCTGCCCGAGGGCAACTGGATCACGCGCGCCCCAACGCTCAAGCGCAAGGCCATCCTGCTGGCCAAGGTGCAGGACGAGGGTGGCCACGGCCTCTACCTCTATGCCGCCGCCGAGACGCTGGGCACCAGCCGCGACGAGATGACCGAGGCCCTGCTTTCGGGCAAAGCCAAGTACAGCTCCATCTTCAACTACCCGACGCTGACCTGGGCCGACATCGGCGTCATTGGCTGGCTGGTGGACGGCGCGGCCATCATGAACCAGGTGCCGCTGTGCAGGTGTTCGTATGCGCCGTATGCGCGGGCCATGATCCGCGTCTGCCGCGAGGAGAGCTTCCACCAGCGCCAGGGCTACGAGAGCCTGCTGACGATGATGAGCAAGGGCACTGCCCAGCAGAAGGCCATGGTGCAGGACGCGGTGAACCGCTGGTGGTGGCCGTCGCTGATGATGTTCGGCCCGGCGGACAAGGACTCGCCCAACTCCGAGCAGAGCATGCGCTGGGGTATCAAGCGCGTCACCAACGACCAGCTGCGCCAGAAGTTCGTCGACGCGACGATTCCGCAGGCCGACATCCTGGGCGTGACCGTGCCCGACCCGGCGCTGAAATGGAACGCCGAGCGTGACGCCTATGACTTCGGTGACATCGACTGGAGCGAGTTCTGGCGCGTGGTGGGCGGCGAAGGCCCCTGCAACCGCGAGCGGCTGGCCGCCCGCAACAAGGCCTGGGACGACGGCGCCTGGGTGCGCGATGCGGCGCTGGCCCATGCGCGCAAGCAAGCCGTTCAACAAGAGGCAGCGTGATGAGCAATCCGAAGAACGAATGGCCGCTTTGGGAAGTGTTCGTCCGCAGCAAGGCCGGCCTGGACCACAAGCACTGCGGCAGCCTGCATGCGGCCGATGCGCCCATGGCCATCCAGATGGCGCGCGACGTCTACACGCGCCGCCAGGAAGGCACCAGCATCTGGGTCGTGCGCTCCGAGCAGATCGTCGCCAGCGACCCGGCCGAGAAGGGCAGCCTGTTCGATCCGGCCGATGACAAGGTCTATCGCCATCCGACGTTCTATGAACTGCCGGACGAACTGAACCACATGTGATGGACGCCAAGTTCAACTACGTGCTCCGCCTGGCGGACACCTGCCTCATCCACAGCCAGCGGCTGTCCGAATGGGCCGGCCATGCGCCGGTGCTGGAGGAAGATCTGGCCCTGTCCAACATCGCGCTGGACCTGTTGGGCCAGGCGCGTGCGCTACTGACCTACGCCGGTCAACTCGAAGGCGCCGGCCGCGATGAAGACCAGCTCGCCTTCCTGCGCGAGGAGCGCGACTACCGCAACGTCGTGTTGGCCGAACTGCCCAATGCAGCGGGCAGCCCCAGCGATGGGGGCGGTGGACGCGACTTTGCGTTCACCACGGTGCGCAATGCGGCCATGGCCCTCTGGCTGGAACTGCTGTTTGATCGCCTGCAGACCAGCCTCGACGCCGAGCTGGCCGGCATTGCCGCCAAGTCGCTGAAGGAAGTGCGCTACCACCGTCAGCACAGCAGCGACTGGGTCGTGCGCCTGGGCGACGGGACGGACGATTCCAGGGCGCGCATGCAGGCTGCGCTGAATGTGCTGTGGCCCTACTTCAACGAGCTGTTCGCCGCCGAGGGCGTCGACGGCGTCGGCCCGGGCTGGAACGAGCTGGAGCCGGAATGGCGCGCCCGCTGGGCCACGCTGATGCAGGAAGCCTGCTTGAGCCTGCCGCGCGAAAGCGCCATGCAGCCGCGCGGCATTGATGGCATCCACAGCGAGCACATGGGCCACATGCTGGCGACGATGCAGCATCTGCAGCGCAGCTATCCGGGCGGTACTTGGTAATGAACCTCTCTGCCGCCCGCGCCAAGCTCAACGCGGTGCCCGACCCCGAGATCCCGGCGGTCAGCCTCGTGGAGTTGGGCATCGTGCGTGACCTGCGCGAAACAGCGTCGGGTGTCGAGGTGGTGCTGACGCCCACCTACAGCGGCTGCCCCGCCACCGAGCTGATTGCCGACGACGTGCGCGCGGCGCTGAGCGAGTTCGGCGACGTGACCGTGACCATGCAGCGCGCGCCGGCCTGGAGCACCGACTGGATCACGCCCGAGGGCCGCGAGAAATTGCAGCAATACGGCATCGTGCCGCCGCAGTGCAGCGGCGAGCAGGCCATCCTCATCGTGCCGCGGCTGCGCTGCCCGCGTTGCGACAGCGGCCGCACGGAGCAGCTGTCGCGTTTTGGTTCGACCGCGTGCAAGTCCACCTGGCGCTGTATCGAGTGCCTCGAACCCTTCGAATACTTCAAACCCATTTAGGCCGATGGCATTGCACTTCCACCCCCTGCGCGTCACCTCCGTCGAGCGAGACACCGACGACGCGATGGTCGTCGGCTTCGAGGCGCCCATCGACGGCTTCGCCTTCGAGCCCGGCCAGTACCTGACGCTGCGCGCCAGCGTCGGCAGTCAGGAGTTGCGCCGCAGCTACTCCATCTGCTCCGACCGCCGGCTGCAGGTCGGCATCCGCCGCGTCGACGGCGGTGCGTTCTCAACCTGGGTGCACGAGCAGCTCAAGGCCGGCGACGTCATCGAGTCCTACCCGCCGCAGGGTCGCTTCGTGTTGCCCGCAGCCAGCGAAGGCCGCCATGTGCTGTTCATCGCCGGCGGCTCGGGCATCACGCCCATCATTGCCCTGCTGACCGCTCTGCTGGTGCGTGAACCCACGGCCCGCGCGACACTGATCTATGCCAACCGCCGCACCGCGTCGACGATGTTCAAGGAAGAACTCGAAGACCTGAAGAACCGCTTCATGACGCGCCTGTCCCTGCACCTCGTCTTCAGCCGCGAGGTGGTGGACGCGCCGCTGTACGGCGGGCGGCTGGACGCGGGCAAGCTCAGCGCCTTCCTGACCGGGCCGGTGCCGGCGGCGACGTTGGACGAGGTGTTCATCTGCGGGCCGTTCGAGATGAACGACCAGGCGGAAGCGGCGCTGCTCGGTCATGGCGTGCCGGCCGAGCGCATCCATATCGAGCGCTTCGGCACGCCGGAGACCTTGAGTGGCCGGCCGGTGCCGCATGAGGTCAAGCCGGGCGATGCGCCCCAGGCCCGCGTGACCGTCATCCGCGACGGGCTGTCGCGCGAGATCGAGTTTTTCTCGACCGACCCGAGCCTGCTCGACGCCGCGGCGCGCGAGGGGATGGATGTGCCGTTCTCGTGCAAGAGCGGTGTGTGCTCGACATGCCGCTGCAAGCTGGTAGAGGGCGAGGTGAGGATGGACAAGAACTTTGCGCTCGACAAGGCGGAGGTGGCGGCCGGGTTCATCCTGAGTTGCCAGGCGCATCCGTTGACGGAGCGGGTGGTGATTTCGTTTGATGAGCGCTGAGATGAGGCGCTCGAGCCGCTTTGGCTTTTTGGCCAGGCCCAGCCGGGGGTTCGTCCCGGCGGCCGACCTACTTTTTGCGCCGCCAAAAAGTAGGCAAAAAGCTCTCCCCTGCGAAACCGCCCCTGCGGGGTGCCCTGCGATGCTCGAAGCCCGAGGCTCGCGCAGAACTCACTTCGCTACGCTGCGTTCAGACAACTGCGCTAAGTCAGTCGTCGAAGCGTGCTTCGCACGCGCCTCGGGCTTCTGCGCTTCTCGGCGGTTTAGAAGGGGAGGCTCCCAAACAGCCGCAACAGCCAACAGCCAAGCCCGAAAGCCGGGCGGTGGATGTATTTCGTATGCCCCCTTTAGCCCCGCCGAGGAACGGAAGACCCGAAGCCCGCGAGCGAAGCTCGCCTCAAAAACTGACTCGCGACGCTTGTTTGAGCAGAGCGTAGCGACGCGAGTTCGGCGCGGGGCTTCGGGGCTGAGTACCGCAGGGGACCCCGAAGGGGCGGGGCGGTCGGGGGGAGCTTTTTGCCTACTTTTTGGCGGCCCAAAAAGTAGGTCGCCCGCCGGGGCGAACTCCCGGCATGGGCCTCGCCACAAAGCCACCGCTGCACAAGCGGGAGCCCACTGAAATGCCTAGAAAAAGAGCCCCCACCTTCGACGCCCAACGCGCCGACATCCTCGCAGCAGCAGCAGCTTTGTTCGCCGACCAAGGCTTCTCCGCCACGTCGATGAACCAGGTTGCCGAGGCCTGCGGTGTTGCCAAGCCCACGCTGTATCACTACTTCGAGGACAAGCAGGCCCTGCTCGCGCAGATCTGCGACAGCCACGTCCACGCGCTGCTGGCGTTGGTCAACGAGGTGAAAGCGCAGCAACTCCCACCCGACGAGCAACTTCGCGCGCTCATCCACAACTTCACCCGCGCCTATGCCGGCGCGCAGGCCCAGCACCAGGTGCTCACCAGCGAGATCAAGTTCCTCGCCGAGACCGAGCGCGGGCGCCTGCTGGACGTTGAACGTCGCGTCGTCAACGAGTTCGCCGCAGCCCTGTCCCTGGTGCGCCCCGAGCTGAAAGACGCCAAGCTGCACAAGCCACTGACCATGCTGCTTTTTGGCATGATCAACTGGACCTTCACCTGGCTGCGGCCCGATGGCGAGCTGTCGCACGACGCGCTCGCAGCCCTGGTCAGCGACCTGTTCTTCGGCGGCCTCGGCGCGGTTCAACTGCGCCAGCCCGCCCTCATTTCATAACCCCGAGGAGACGACCCCATGAAGCAATTCAAGCAACTCGCCCTGGCCCTGGCGGCCACGCTGAGCCTGGCGGCCCAGGCCGACATCAACGTTGGCGTCACCGTGTCGGCCACCGGCCCGGCGGCCTCGCTCGGCATCCCGGAGAAGAACACCGTCGCGCTGATGCCCACCACCATCGCTGGCCAGAAGATCAACTACATCGTGCTGGACGACGCCTCCGACACGACCACGGCCGTGGCCAACACGCGCAAGTTCATCACCGAGAGCAAGGTCGACATCGTCATCGGCTCCACGGTCACGCCCAACTCGCTGGCGATGATCGACGCGGTGTCGGAGTCCGGCACGCCGATGATCTCCATGGCCGCCTCGGCCCGCATCGTCGAGCCCGTCGACGCGAAGAAGCGCTGGGTCTTCAAGACGCCGCAGAACGACATCATGATGGCCCTGGCCATCGTCACCCACATGGTGGACAACGGCATCAAGACGGCTGGCTTCATCGGCTTTGCCGATGCCTATGGCGAGGGCTGGTGGGGTGAGTTCAACAAGATCGCCGCGACCAAGAAGCTCAACGTCGTCGCGAGCGAACGCTACAACCGCACTGACACGTCGGTCACCGGCCAGGTGCTCAAGCTCGTGGCTGCCAAGCCCGACGCCATCCTCATCGCCGGCTCCGGCACGCCCGCCGCGCTGCCGCAGAAGGCGCTGAAGGAGCGCGGCTATGCCGGCAAGATCTACCAGACCCACGGCATCGCCAACAACGACTTCCTGCGCGTGGGCGGCAAGGATGTGGAAGGCACGCTGCTGCCGGCCGGCCCGGTGCTCGTCGCCGCGCAATTGCCCGCCGACCACCCGGTGAAGAAGAGCGCTCAGGACTACATCGCCAAATACGAGGGCGCGCACGGCAAGGGCAGCGTGTCGACCTTCGGCGGCCACGCCTGGGACGCCGGCCTGCTGCTGGCCGCCGCCGTGCCCGAGGCGTTGAAGAAGGCTCAGCCGGGCACAACAGCTTTTCGGGCCGCGCTGCGTGACGCGCTGGAGAACGTCAAAAACGTGTCGGGCGCGCACGGCGTGTTCAACATGTCGGCCGGTGACCATCTCGGCCTGGATCAGCGCGCGCGCGTGATGGTTCAGATCAAGGACGGGGCCTGGGTCTTGATCAAGTGATGACCATGCCGACCCTTGAGAGCTATATCGCCGGCCGCTGGGTCGGCTCCAAGGCGGCCAAACCGCTGGCCAGCGCCATCAACGGCCGCGTCGTCGCGCACACACACGAGGAATCGCTGGACTTCGCCGAAGCCATGGCCTTCGCGCGCGGCACGGCGCTGCCCAGCCTGCTGCGCACCCACTTCCAGGACCGCGCCCGCGTTCTGAAGGCGCTGGCCGCCTACTTGATGGAACGCAAGGAAGAGCTCTACGCGATCAGCGCCCACACCGGCTCGACGCGGTCCGACTCCTGGATCGACATCGAGGGCGGCATCGGCACGCTGTTCGCCTACGCCTCCATCGGCGGCAAGGACCTGCCCAGCAGCAATGTGCTGCACGAAGGCCCGCCCATGCGGCTGGGCGCCAACAACCACTTCATCGGCAGCCATGTGCTGGTGCCCAAGCGCGGCGTGGCCCTGCACATCAACGCGTTCAATTTCCCGATGTGGGGCATGCTGGAGAAGTTCGCGCCCAGCTTCCTGGCCGGCATGCCCTGCCTGGTCAAGCCCGCTACGGCAACCAGTTATGTCGCCGAGGCCTGTGCGCGGCTCATCGTCGATTCCGGCCTCGTGCCCACGGGCGCCTTGCAGCTCATCATCGGCGGCACGGGCGACCTGTTCGAGCGGCTGGATGAAGCCGACGTGGTCACCTTCACTGGCAGCGCCGACACCGCGCTGATGCTCAAGGCCCATCCCAATTTGCTGAAGAAGAGCATCCCCTTCAACGCCGAGGCCGACAGCCTGAACTGCGCCATCCTCGCGCCCGATGTGACGCCGGACGACCCGGAGTTCGATCTCTTCATCAAGGAAGTGGCGCGCGAGATGACGGCCAAGGCGGGCCAGAAGTGCACGGCCATCCGCCGCACCATCGTGCCGGCCAACCGCGTCGATGCGGTCGCCACGGCGTTGAAGGCACGCTTGTCCAAGATGGTGGTGGGCGACCCGGCCGTCGAGGGCGTGCGCATGGGCGCGCTGGCCAGCAAGGCCCAGCAGGCCGACGTGGCCGAGCGCGTCGCGCAGTTGGCGAAGAACTGCGAACTTCTGTTCTCTGAACGGGATGGCTTTGCGCCCAAGGGAGAAGGCGTCAGCGACGGCTCGTTCTTCGCGCCTACCTTGCTGCTGGCCCGGGACTCGGCGACCAGCGACGCTCACCACCTCGAAGCCTTCGGCCCCGTGACGACGCTGCTGCCCTACGGCGACTTCGAGGAAGCGCTGCACCTGGCCACGCTGGGCCGCGGCAGCCTCGTCGGCACCGTCTGCACCAAGACGCCGGCACTCGCCGCGCAAGCCGTGCCGACCTTTGCCGCCTGGCATGGCCGCATGCTGGTGCTGGACCGCGAGGCCGCGCTGGAGAACACCGGCCACGGCTCGCCGCTGCCCAAGCTCAAGCACGGCGGCCCCGGCCGCGCGGGCGGGGGCGAGGAATTGGGCGGCCTGCGCGCGGTGAAGCACTACCTGCAACGCTGCGCCGTGCAGGGCTCGCCAACGATGATCTCGGCCATCACCGGCGAGTACCAGCGCGGCGGTGCGGTCACCGAGAGCGACATCCACCCCTTCCGCCGCTACTTCGAGGATGTCGAGGTCGGCATGAGCCTGCTGACGCATCGCCGCACGGTGGGCGAGGCCGACATCGTCGCTTTCGGCGGCCTGTCGGGCGACTACTTCTACATGCACTTCGACGAGGTCGCGGCCAAGGCCTCTCCGTTTGGCAAGCGCATCGCGCACGGCTACTTCGTGCTGTCGGCAGCTGCCGGGCTGTTCGTCAGCCCCGCGCCCGGCCCGGTGCTCGCGAACTACGGGTTGGAGAACCTGCGCTTCGTCACACCGGTCGCCATCGGCGACACCATCCAGGCGCGCCTCACCGCCAAGCGCAAGATCGACCGCCCGCCGCGCGACGATCAACCCGCGCAGGGTGTCATCGGCTGGGACGTGGCTGTGACCAACCAGCGCGACGAACTGTGCGCGAGCTACGAGATCCTGACGTTGGTGGCCAAGCGAGTGGCCGGCTGATCAGCGAGCCAGCGGGCCTTCTGTGCCGGCGGCGGCCTTCAGGTCCGCGCGCCGCGCGCCCGTGAAGCGCTTGGCCCAGTAGGAGTCGCGCATGTCCTCCACGCGCACGGCGCTGCCGGTGCGGGGGGCGTGGATGAATTTGCCTTCGCCGACATAGATGCCCACATGGCTGAAGGTGCGCTTCATCGTGTTGAAGAACACGAGGTCGCCGGGCTTGAGTTCTTCGCGGCGGATGGACATCAGGCTGTTGTCCTTGGCCTGCTCGTCGGCACGGCGCGGCAGCACGAGGCCGACGCTCATCTCGAAGATGTGGCGCGTGAAGCCGCTGCAGTCGAAGCCGTTCTCGACCGAGTTGCCGCCGCGCGTGTAGCGCACGCCCAGGAAGTTCATGGCCGACAGCACGAGGTCCGACGCGGTGTCGCGCACGCTGGCCAGCAGGCGAGATGACCCGCCCGGCTCGCCGCTGGGCATCAGGCCGCGTTCGCTGAGGAAGCGGCTGACGGCGTCGCTCGCGGTGGCCGCCTGCGCAGGCTTGGCCGCTGCGGGCGTGGCCTTTTCGACGGCGGCTTGCTGTTGCAGGCTCTGGCCGTAGGCGCCCGTCATCGTGCCCGGCGGCGGTGTCGTCGTGGCCGCCTGCGCCACGCCCTGCGCATGCGCGGCGCAGCCGATGACCAGGAGGCCGGCGGCAGCGATGCGATTCAGCAGGGAGGGGAGAGCCAGGGGCATTCGGGACAGGAACCGGGGCGGGCCGCAAGGCGGTCGCGAGTAGCAGAGTTGGGACAGCGGCGCGGAGGGTAGGAGGCGACCCGGGCACCGTCAATCAAAGCTGGCGGAAAACCGGCGATTCTCAGGGCAAACCCCGTCGCTGCTAGGCGCTGACCGGGTAAAAACCCTGAAACATTTCACGCAAAGCGCCTGCGGGACCGCTGCCCATGCAGGCGTAGGACGATGCCGCTGCTTTTGACGGCGGTCAGATTGCCGTCAGTGCCTTCGGCCCACACTTGCTGGCATGACGCAGACCTATGCCGAATTCCACCAACGCTCGCTGAGCGAGCGCGATGCCTTCTGGGCCGAGCAGGCCGAGCGCATTGAGTGGCAGACGCCGCCGCAGCAGATCTGCGACGTGAGCCGCCCGCCGTTTGCGCGCTGGTTCGTCGGCGGCACGACCAACCTCTGCCACAACGCGGTGGACCGGCATGCGGCCAAGCGGCCGGATGAGCGCGCGCTGATCTGGGTGTCGACCGAGGTGGGCGAGGAACGCGTCTACAGCTTTGTGAAACTACAGGCCGAGGTCGAGGCCATGGCCGCGATGCTGGTGGCGCAAGGTGTGGAGCAGGGCGACCGCGTGCTGATCTACATGCCCATGATCCCGGAGGCGGCGTTCGCCATGCTGGCCTGCGCGCGCATCGGCGCCATCCACTCGGTGGTGTTCGGCGGCTTTGCTTCCAGCAGCCTGGCCAGCCGCATCGACGACGCGGCGCCCAATCTCATCGTCAGTGCCGACGCCGGCAGCCGCGCGGGCAAGCGCATTGCGTACAAGCCGCTGCTGGACGAGGCCATCGCGCTGTCCACGCACAAGCCCACGGCCGTGCTGATGGTGGACCGCGGCCTGGTGCCCTTTGACCGCGTGGCCGGCCGTGACATGGACTACGCTGAATTGCGCCGTCAGCACGAGGGCGCGCGGGTGCCCTGCGCCTGGCTGGAGTCCAACAGCATCAGCTACACGCTCTACACCAGCGGCACGACGGGAACACCCAAGGGCGTGCAGCGGGACGTCGGCGGACATGCGGTCGCGTTGGCCACGAGCATGGACTGGATCTTCGGCGGCAAGCCCGGCGAGACGTTCTTCTCCACCAGCGACATCGGCTGGGTCGTCGGCCACAGCTACATCGTCTACGGGCCGCTGATTGCCGGCATGGCGACGCTGATGTACGAGGGCACACCGGTCAACCCTGACGCCGCGGTGCTGTGGAGCCTGGTCGAGAAGTACCGCGTCACCGTCATGTTCAGCGCGCCGACCGCCGTGCGCGTGCTGAAGAAGCATGACGCCGCGCTGCTGAAGCGCCACGACCTTTCCAGCTTGCGCGCGCTCTTCCTCGCCGGCGAACCACTGGACGAGCCCACCGCGCGCTGGATCTCGGATGGCTTGGGCGTGCCCATCATCGACAACTACTGGCAGACCGAGACCGGTTGGCCGTTGCTGACGGTAGCCCACCACATCCCCGGCGTGGCGGCCGTGCCGACGCGCCTGGGTTCGCCCGGTGTGCCGATGTATGGCTATGACGTCAAGCTGCTCGACGAGAACACCGGCGCGGAGCTGACCGAGCCGAACCAGAAGGGCGTGCTGGTCATCGAGCACCCGCTGCCGCCGGGCGCGCTGCAGACGGTGTGGGGCGACGACGCTCGCTTCGTCCGCACCTACTGGCAGAGCGTGCCGGGCCGCGAGGTCTACTCGACCTTCGACTGGGGCGTGCGCGACGCCGATGGCTACACCTTCATCCTGGGTCGCACCGACGACGTCATCAACGTGGCCGGCCACCGCCTGGGCACGCGCGAGATCGAGGAGTGCATCTCGGGCCATGCGGCGGTCGCCGAGGTCGCCGTCGTCGGGGTCGCCGATCAGCTCAAGGGCCAGGTCGCCATCGCCTTCGTCGTGCTGCGCGACCCGGGCCAGGCCTCGCCCGAACTGCAAGGCGCGGTCATGAAGCATGTGGACTCGCAGCTGGGCGCCGTCGCCCGGCCGGCGCGCGTGCTGTTCGTGACGCTGCTGCCCAAGACCCGCTCCGGCAAGCTGCTGCGCCGCGCGCTGCAGGCCGTGGCCGAGGGGCGCGACCCCGGCGACCTGACGACGCTGGACGATCCGGGTGCGCTGGCCCAGGTCAAAACGCTGTTGGGTATGCCAAACGGCTGAGCGCGGCCCTCGCGCCAGAATCGCGGGCTTCCCACAAGGAGAGCCCGATGAAACCCGTCCAGATCACCCTGGCCGCGCTGCTGCTGACCGTCGCCGCCGCCCAGGCGCAGCAACCCAAGCTGCCCGCGCCCAACTTCCCCGCCTATACCTCGGTGGCCGACGTGCAGAGCCGCTGCGATACCGGCCTCAAGGGCGCCAGGCAGCGCGTCGCCCAGCTTGAAAAGCGCAAGGTCGATGCCGGTTGGCTGGCCGCGCTGGACGACCTGACCGTCCACCTGGAAGACCACCAGGGCCCCAACGACTTCGTCCTCAACGTCCATCCCGACAAGGCCATCCGCGACGCCGCCCAGGCCTGCTCGCTGCGCTGGGCCGACTTCGTCTCCAGCCTGGGCCAGAACGAGAAGGTCTACAAGGCGCTGCAGAAGGCGCCCAAGGCCGACGGCATCGACGCCGAGTTCGTGCGCCTGGCCTCGGGCCAGTTCGAGGACAGCGGCGTGGCGCTACCCAAGGCGAAGCGCGAGCGCGCCAAGCAGATCCTGGACCAGCTGACCGAGCTGGATCAGCAGTTCAACAAAAACATCCGCGACGCCGGCACCCGCGTCGCCTTCACCGAGGCCGAGCTCAAGGGCGTGCCCGCCAGCGTGTGGGAAAAGGCCAAGCGCGACGACCAGGGCCGGATCCTGCTGGGCGTGGACTACCCGAGCTATGTGCCGGTCATGCGCACGGCCGAAAGCAGCGAGGCCAGGGAGCGCATGTGGCTGGCCAAGACCAACGAGGGCGGCCAGCCCAACCTCGACCTGCTGGCCCGCATCGTCACGCTGCGTGGCGAGTACGCAGGCCTGTTCGGCTTCAGCAACTACGTCGACTTCAACCTGCGCCGCCAGATGGCCAAGGACGGGGCGACAGCGACGCGCTTCCTCGACTCGGTGACCGGCGCCGTCAATGCGCGCGAGAAGACCGAGCTGGTGGAACTGCGCGCCGCCAAGGCTCAGCATGTCGGCACGGTGATGGACCAGACCACGGTGCAGCGTTGGGACGCAACGTTCTACAGCGAGCGCGTCAAGCGCGAGAAGTTCAGCGTCGACCAGAACGCCTTCCGCCCCTATTTCCCGCCCCAGGCCAGCCTGGAGTTCGCCATGCGCATCATCGAGAAGCTGATGGGCGTGAAGTACCAGCGCGTCGACAACAAGCTCTGGCACGAGGAGGCGCAGACCTATGTCGTCAGCGACGCCGCCACGGGCCAGCCCATCGCGCAGATGTATGTGGACCTCTACTCGCGCGACGGCAAGTACAACCACGCGGCCGTCTGGCCGCTGCGCGGCAGTGCCACGCGCATCAAGCGCACGCCCGTCGCGGCGCTGGTCGTCAACTTCGACCGAAACGGCCTGACGCTGGACGAGGTGGAGACCCTGCTGCACGAGCTGGGCCACGCGGTGCATGTGAACCTGTCCAAGACGCGCTACGCGGCCACGGCCGGCACGACGGTCATGCACGACTTCGTCGAGGCGCCATCGCAGATGCTGGAGGACTGGGTCTACGACAAGCAGGTGCTCAAGCTGATGCAGGCCGTCTGCCCGACCTGCAAGCCGGTGCCGGACGCGATGGTCGACCAGGCTGTTGCGGCCAAGCACTACGGCAAGGGCGGGCTGTTCGGCCGCCAGCACCTCTACGCCAGCTACGACATCACGCTGCACCAGCAGGCCAAACCCGAGCCGCTGCCGCTGTGGGCCAGCATGGAAGGCGCCACGCCGCTGGGCTATGTGCCGGGCACGATGTTCCCGGCCGGCTTCGCCCACATCGCGGGCAGCTATGGCTCGGGCTACTACGGCTATCTGTGGAGCCTGGTTGTCGCCATGGACCTGCGCACGGCCTTCGCGGCCGACAAGCTCGGTGCGGACACCGGCAAGCGTTATCGCGACCTGGTGCTGGGCCAGGGCGCGCAGAAGCCGGCGCCGGAATTGGTCAAGGACTTCCTCGGCCGCGAGTCCAACTCGCAGGCGTTCTTCGACTATCTAAAGAAATAGGGGGTTGGGCGCGCGCTGCCCAGGCTTCGTCGCAAGCACCAATAGGTGGACGGCCGGGATGCGGGGGCGCGCAATTGCGCAAGTAAAGGAGGAGGGTCGCGTAGCGGCCCGGGGGACATGGAGCAATTGCGTGCCCCCGCGTCCCGGCGCAACCAGGTCAGCGCGTCAGTTCCCGCAACTGCCCGTGCCGCAACTGTGTTCGGCGGCTTCAAGCACCGCCTCACGGCATTCGCCCGTCACCGGGTCAAAGCCGCGCTGCTCCATCGTGAACACCAGCGCCGCGTCCATCATCTCCGCGTGCTGCGGAAACCAGCCCGCCAGCTCCGTGCGCAGGATGTTCAGCGGCTCGCGGTCGTTCAGCTCGGTGGCGTAGCGCAGCGCCTCTCGCATCACGTTCAGCACCATGGCGTGCTGGCTGCTGTGGCAGTTCTGCGCCTCGAAGCCGCAGCGCGCCATCCAGTCCTCCTCCATCGCGAAGTGGGCCTCGGTGTGGGCCAGCAGCGCGTGGTAGGCGGGCAGGGCGTCGACGCCCTCGTCCAGCGCGGCGCCGAAGGCGTTCAGCAGTCCGACGAACTCTTCGTGCGTCGTGTCCAGCGTCGGCTGGTTCAGCACCAGCTTGTCGGTCCAGGCAAGCGTGCTCATGCGAGGCGAGCCTGATGCCGTGCCACTTGCGCCCGCACCTGTGCCGGCGCCGTGCCGCCCAGCACGTTGCGGGCATTCAGCGAACCTTCCAGCGACAGCACGTCGAACACATCCGCCTCGATGCCCGCGTCGAAAGCCTTCAGCTCATCCAGCGACAGCGCGGCCAGGTCCACGCCCTTGGCCGTCGCCGTCTTCACGGCGTGCGCGACGACTTCGTGCGCGTCGCGGAAGGCCACGCCCTTCTTGACGAGGTAGTCGGCCAAGTCGGTTGCCGTGGCGTGGCCCTTCAGCGCGGCGGCGCGCATGGCTTCGGGCTTGACGGTCAGGCCGGCCAGCATGTCGGCAAAGATGCGCAGCGTGTCCTTCAAGGTATCGACCGTGTCGAACAAGGGTTCCTTGTCCTCCTGGTTGTCCTTGTTGTAGGCCAGCGGCTGGCCCTTCATCAGCGTGACCAGGCCGACCAGGTGGCCGACGACGCGGCCGGTCTTGCCGCGCGCCAGTTCGGGCACGTCGGGGTTCTTCTTCTGCGGCATGATCGACGAGCCGGTGCAGAAGGCATCGGGCAGGGCGATGAAGCCGAAGTTCTGGCTCATCCACAGGATCAGCTCCTCGGACAGCCGGGAGATGTGCAGCATGACCAGCGTGGCGGCCGATGAGAACTCGATGGCGAAGTCGCGGTCGCTGACGGCGTCCAGGCTGTTCTGGCACACGCCTTCCATGCCCAGCGTCTTGGCGACGCGCTCGCGGTCCAGCGGGTAGCTGGTGCCGGCCAGCGCGGCGGCGCCCAGCGGCAGGCGGTTGACGCGCTTGCGCGTGTCGGCCATGCGCTCGGCGTCGCGGGCGAACATCTCCACATAGGCCAGCAGGTGGTGGCCGAAGCTGACCGGCTGGGCCACCTGCAGGTGGGTGAAGCCGGGCAGGATGACGTCGGCATGCTTGTCGGCCTGCTCGACCATCACGCGCTGCAGGCCGTTCAGCAGGCCGGTGATCTCGTCGATCTCGCCGCGCAGCCACAGGCGCACGTCGGTGGCGACCTGGTCGTTGCGGCTGCGCCCGGTGTGCAGGCGTTTGCCTGCTATGCCCACGCGCTCGGTCAGCCGCGCCTCGATGTTGAGGTGCACGTCCTCCAGGTCTAGCTTCCACTCGAACTGGCCGGCCTCGATCTCGGCGGCAATCTCGTTCAGGCCGCGCTGGATGGCGGCATGGTCCTCGGCGCTGAGGATGCCCTGTGCGGTGAGCATCTCTGCATGTGCCAGGCTGCCGGCAATGTCGGCGCGCCACAGGCGTTGGTCGAAACCGACGCTGGCCGTGTAGCGCTTGACCAAGTCGCTCATGGGCTCGGAGAACAGGGCGGACCAGGCTTGGGACTTGTTGGCGAGTTGGTTGTCTGACATGGAGCGAGCGTCGAAATTCCACGCGCACAATCGCGCGCAGCCCGCGATTATCGAACGCCAGACATGCCTTTCTTCCAGCGCCGCAAGTCCGCGCCGCGCCAGGCCGCGTGGCAGGACTCCCTCCAGGTCAGCCAGTGGCTGGGCTTTGCGTCGACGCAGTCGCCCCAGCTCAACGCCGCGCCGCTGCTGGACCCGACCCGCGCCTTCGACGTTTGTCACGTCGGGCTGGTGCTGCGTACCGTGCTGGGCGTGCAGATGCTGCTGGCCCTGTGCACCGCACTTGTCGCGCAGGATGGCGCGCAATGGCTGATGCTGACGGCCAACGGCACCGTCGTGACGATGTTTGCCGCGCTGTCATGGCTGCTCGTCGTCTGCGCTGGCAAGCGGCTGTGGCCGCGCCTGCCCGAGCCCGCCCAGTGGCTGGCGCTGATGGCCCTGGGCGGCGTGGCCGCGTCCTGCGGCTTCGCGCTGCTCAACCTCACCAACGAGGAACCCGCCTCGCCCTGGCGCTGGGGCAGCATCGCCGCCACTGGCGCCAGCGGCGCGGCCCTGCTGCTGGCCTGGCTCAAGCTGCGCGAGCACACCCAGCGCCCGGCCGACGCGCTGGCCCAGCTTGTCGAGCTGCAGTCGCGCATCCGGCCGCACTTCCTGTTCAACACGCTCAACAGCGCCATCGCCCTGGTGCAGATCGACCCGGCACGCGCCGAGGGCGTGCTGGAGGACCTGGCCGAACTCTTCCGCGTGGCACTCGCCGGCTCCAGCGCCTCCGTGACGCTGGCCGAGGAGGTGGAGCTGGCCAAGCGCTACCTGGCCATCGAGCAGATCCGCTTCGGCGAGCGGCTGCGGGTCACCTGGCACCTGGACCCGGCCGCGAACCACGCCAGGCTGCCGCCCTTGCTGCTGCAGCCGCTGGTGGAGAACGCGGTGCGCCACGGTGTCGAGCCCAATGACGAAGGCGGCGAGCTGGAGGTGACGACCGTCAGGCGCGGCGCCGAGGTCGAGATCCGCATCGTCAACAGCGTTGGCGCGCCGGCCCGCACCAGCGGCCACGGCCTGGCGCTGCGCAATGTGCGCCAGCGGCTCAACCTCATGCACGACGTTGCCGCGCGCTTCGACCTCGAATCCACCGACACTCGTTTCGCTCTGCGTATCCAGCTGCCGCTATGAGCCACGCACGGCCGCCCGAAGGGGCTCGCTCCCTCTTGGAGGGACAGCGCGAAGCGCGAAGGGAGACCACATGACATTGCGCATCCTCATCGTCGACGACGAACCCCTGGCCCGGCTGCGCCTGCGCGGCCTGGTGGAAGCCATCACTGAGCCGCGCTGCGAGGTGGCCGCCGAGGCCGCCACCGGTGCCCAGGCGGCCACTTGGCTGCGCGACCACGGCTGCGACCTGGTGTTGCTGGATGTGCAGATGCCCGGCGTCGACGGCCTGCAGTTCGCCGACAGCCTGGCCCAGCGCGCCGCCGCCGGCCATGGCGTGCCCCTCATCGTCTTCGTCACGGCCCACGCCATGCACGCGCTGCGCGCCTTCGAGCTGGACGCCATCGACTACCTCACCAAGCCCGTGCGCCGCGAACGCCTGCAGGCCGCGCTCGCGCGTGTCGCCCAGCGCCTGAACGAGCGCGCCGCCGTGCAGGTGCAGCAGCCAGCACCCATCGGCGACAAGCCGGCCGCGTCGGACGCCGACTTCATCACCATCACCGACCGCGGCCGCCTCAAGCGCGTGCCGGTCACCGAGGTGCTGTATTTCAAGGCCGAGCTCAAGTACGTGACGCTGCGCACGGCCAGCGAGAGCCATGTGATGGACGGTGCGCTGTCCGATCTGGAGCAGCGCCACGGCGACCGATTTTTGCGCGTGCACCGCAACGCGCTGGTGGCCCGTTGGGCCGTGCGCGAACTGGAGCGCCACGCGGTGACCAACTTCGGCGAGTTGGACGGCGCCGGCGATGCCGACACCGGCGACGGCTGGGCCGTGCGCATCGTGCATGTGGACGAATGGTTGGCTGTGTCGCGCCGGCAGGTGGCGGCGGTGCGGGAGGCGCTGGCGGGGAACCGCGCTTGAGGCGCATCGTGATGCACGCGCTGCGGCTGGCGCGCTGGTGGCCGCTTGCAGCGGCGATGACGGTGGCGAGCAGCAGCGCGCAGATGGCCGAATCCTGCGCGCGTCGAGCTGCCCAGATCCAGCTCCGCGTTACACCGGCGGCGCCAGCAGCGGTTGCCCCGTTGAAGGCGCGCCAGGACACGCGCTCCCTGGCGCTGGCCGACTATCTGATCGCGGCGTCTGGCGCTGCGCAGGCCGACGCCGCCCGCGCCCGCCTGCAGGATCGTGCCCGTTCCTCCACCGACCCGATGATGACGGTGCTGGCCCTGCACATGCCTTGCGTGCGAACAGGCTGCCGCAACATCGAGGCCTCGCAGTGGTCGCGGTTGGACCCCGCCAACCTGTTCGCCTGGCTGGCCTTGCCGGCGCGGTCGGGGGCGGACGGCCGCTACTTGCTGGATGAGATCAGCAGCCATGTGCGCTACGCGCGCAGCTACCAGCAGGAGGCCGAGGTGCTGCTGCAAGACCTGCCGCCGACCGGGCTCGAAGTGCGCCAGCCCTGGGGCCTCCTCAACGTTCGCGCACTGGCCAGCCACTGCCGTGCCGTGGGCGACGTCACCACGGCTGCGCGCTGCGAGGCGGTGGCGGAGCTGCTGTGGGCCGATGGTGGCGCGACGGAACGGCTGATTGCATTGATCCTGGCCCAACAAGCTCCGGCACTGCTGCCGGAGCGCCGCGCGGTCTGGGGGCCGCGGCTGCGCGAGCTGGAGCTGGCGATCCGTCACCGCAGCCCGCCGATGCCAGCGGGGCCTGCGACGCGGGAGCAGGTGTGCGAGGCCATCGCGCTGCCACGCGCCGGTGAACGCGCGGCCATGAGCGAATCGGACCGGGCTCGCGTGCTGTTGCAGGCCACTGGTCTGTCCATCTGGGAGCTGCGCTCGCGACCGCGGGCCGATGCGATCGGGACTCTGCCTTGAGGAAGGGCTCACGCTGGGCGGCGCTGGTTTTGCGCAAACGCTTCGTGGCGTTCTTCCTCCTCATCGTCGTGGTGGCCACAGGGGGATCCCTGGTGCATTGGCGGGCGCGGAGCGTGGCGGCGGAAGCGGGCGGGCCGGCGGTACCCGTTGCTGCTGCATCGGCCGGCCCGATGGTTGCGGGTGCCCTTGCGTCCTCCAGCAGTGGCGCTGCAACACCCACCGCTTCTGCGGTGGCGGCCGGGGCGGCGCCGGATGTAGAGGACATGCAGATCCCGCCAGAGGGCTTGGAGGTCTGCGGCGTGCGGCGGGTGCCGGCGGACGAGCTGCGGCGTTGGAAGGCCGACCCGGTCCGGGGCAAGGCTGAGCTTCAGCAGATAGACGAACAGGTGCAGCGCATCGGCGCCGCCGGTCTGGCGCGCATCTCGGCGCGGTTGGCGGCTGGCAATGACCGCCAGCAGGTGGCGGCGCGGCTGCTGATGCAGGACCGCGATGGCGCAGCCCTGCTGGCCGAGCGCAGCACCGATGCACAGGCCTACCAGATGGCCTTGACGGCATGTGGTGGGCCTGGTGGCGATACGCCGAATTGCGCGAGGTTGAACCCGCGCCGCTGGGCCGAGCTGGACCCGTCTGACGCGCGCCCCTGGCTGCGGTTGATGGAGGCCGCGCATCGTCGCAAGGACGCTGCTGGCGTGGCCGCGGCGCTGGCTGAGGCTGCCGCGCGACCTCGGTTGTCGCGCGGCTCCTATCTGCTGGAGGCAGAGGCGGTGGCGGTCTCGGATGTCGTGCCGGAAGCTGCTGACCTGGGCCATGCGTTGGTGGTTGTCATCGGCACCGATGCCGCAATGCCTGGCTTCGACTTCGGCGGGCCGCTGCGGGCCTGCAAGGGCGAAGGGCTGCTCGACACGACGCGGCTCGGACAATGCCGCGCGTTCGCGCGCCAGGCGCTGGCGAACGCCACTGACCTCGGCGAAGCGCAGGTGGCGCAGAAGCTGGCTGATCGCGTTGGGGTGCCGCGCGAGCAGCAGACGCATGACGCTGCGACGTTGAAGGCCGCGCAGGATCGCTTCGTTGCGCGAGCGATCGACGCCGTCGGCATGGATTGCGCCGGCATGCTGCGCCTGAAACAGCTGTCCACCGAGCGGGCTGCGTCGGGCGAACTCGTCATGGGTTTGGCGCTGTTGCCGGCCCGTCAGCCGGCGCGCTGAGTCAACCCACGGCCGACGCGCCCTGCACCGCCCTCAGGTGCTCCAGGATCAGCGGATTGACCCGCTCAGCCTCGGCAATGGGCGCCATATGCCCAGCGCCTTCCAGCCCCACCAGTTGCACGCGGGGCAGCTTGCCGGCCAGCGTCTGCGCCACGCGCCGCGCACTGGCGCGCGTGGCGCCGCCGCAGATCAACCGCACGGGTATATCCAGCGTGGCCAGTTCGGCATCGCTCCAGCGCGTGGCGGCCAGGGCCTCGAAGTGGCGGCTGATCGTCGGCATGGGCTCGGCGAGGCGGGCACGCTGGGCGACGTCCAGCTCGGGCCAGACGTCGCGCCCCTGCCAGTAGCCGACGAAGCCGCGCGCGGCCTGGTCCAGGTCGCCGCGCTCCAGCGCCGCAGCCACGTCGGCGGCGACCTGCTGGGCTTCATGCCATTCGGGCAGGTCCTCGCCCAGCGCCGGCAGCACGCCGAAGGCGACCGGTTCGTACAGCGTCAGCGAGCGCACGCGGTGGGGCTGCTGGAGCGCGATCTGCAGTGCCGTGGCGGCGCCGTAGCTGTGGCCCACCAGATGGAAGGGCTGGTCGGGCGACAGGTCCAACCCGGCCAGCACGCCGTCGGCTTCGACGCCGAGATGACTGGCCACGCCGGCAGGCCAGCCGGGGCGGCCGCCGTGGCCCATCAGGTCGGGCGTGTGCCATGGCCAGGCCGAGCCGCCGTCGGCGACCAGGCGGCGCCATTGCTTGCCGCCGGCACCGCTGGAGTGCAGGCACACCACTGGGTCGGCTGCGGGCGTGGGC